>NZ_JBQHRN010000007.1:0-102692 GCF_052066735.1 Clostridium sp. HCP1S3_C6 | reverse complement strand
CTGATGGAATTTTTGGGAATGATACAGAAAATGCAGTTAAATGGATGCAGAGAAAATGGAATATAAATGATGATGGTATAGTTGGTCCTAACACTTGGAGAAAACTTTTAGGGTTATAGAAGGAGGATAAAGGGTATGGATAAATTTTATACAGAAATGCAATTCCTAGAGGAAGAAGCACATAGACACGCTTTTAAAGATCCTTTAGGAAAATATTATTGGAGTAAGTTTTTAATATATGAGAATACCTATAATGCTAAGCATAAGGAAAAATACAAAAGAAGATGGTAAATACCATTTTCCCGACATCAGCAATATGGTATAATGAACGTAGAGAACTAAAAAATATTTTAGTAGCTTGCGTACCTGTATGATAAGCTATTTTTTGATAGTACCTTAGAAAACCTAAGAGGACTAAGGGCATAGTTAAAGGCTAGAGTAGATTAATTTCTATTCTAGCCTTATTTTTTTGCATAAATTTACAATAAATTAAATAAAAGTATTGACTTATCATACTATGCGTAGTATAATATAATTGTAAGGAGGTGAAGGAATGGAGGATAAAATAAAAGAGCTAATCAAGATAATAGAATTACTTGAAAAGCTCACAATACAGTTAATATCCCTATTTGGTTGGATAGCAATTCTGATTTTTACAATCAAAGGAATATTTAACTAAACAAAAGAGGGGTTAAGCTACCACCTTAGCCCCTTGAAAAAATAATATCAAATATATTCTCCAAAATCAATATGAAAAAAACATATGCAGAATTAGTTTTTAGAATATTAATTCTTATAGGGTTAGTGGCAGTTTTGATATTTGCATTAAAAGGTATGCTAGGAGGTCTTTAGATGAGTGAGAAAAATGCACAAACAGAAGCAAATAAAAAATGGCAAGAAAAAAATAAAGAGAGAGCAAAATATTTAAGTGACAGATCAAGAGCAAGAAGTTTTATAAGAAATAAAGCAACAGAGGAAGACCTTCAAGAACTAGAAAATTTAATTAAAGCTAGAAGGGAAGAATTAAATAAGTAGAATTAAGGCTAGTAGGCAGGAGAAATCTTACCTTGTAGCCTTTATTTTTTTAAAAAACAATTTATAGGTATAAAGTTTATTTCTGTAAATACGAAAATAAAATATATTACTTTAATAATAAAAAATGTAAATAAGTAACAGCGGGTTGAATATCATATAAATAGATGATAATATTATTATAATAAATCTTATCGGAGGTGTTTGATCATGTTTAAATGTGTTAAGGTAATAAAGAACGCTATTTCAATAAATAATAGTGTAAAAAAAAGCATAGAACAAGATAAAATTAACTTTGATAAGGAGTGGGAAAAATGGGGAAACAAGAAAACAAACAATGCGAAGAAAATACCTTGATTGACTTTTTATATAAGGATACTGACTTAATAAATTCATTTTATTCTCAACTTTTTGGAGGTAATACTACATTAATTAAAAAAACTGAAGAATACAGTAATGAATTATCAGGAAGTATAGAAGGCAACGGCAGAATTATAAAAGGGGATGTAAATGGAAAAAAATCAGATACAAAAGATTTAGCGACTACGATTAATCCACATGATTATAAAATTATAGAATTATTACAGAATATGAACTTAAAAAAGACTATACCAGATGAAATTTCAAATGGTACTATAGTTACCATAGAAGGTAGTTTGCTTTTTAGAAATTATGATATTTTATCTAAAATATTACCTTTTATCGGAAAAAACAATCTAGTAAAAGAATTTAATAATCCAATAAATCCAGCATCTAAAGGAAAAGAAAAAAACATAACTATTGGTAAAGTATTAACTCAATTTGTTGAACTTATGCCATATGGACTTGAATTCGAAATTTTTACTGAAAATAATAAGAGTTTCTTATGTATTGTTAAAGAACAGAATCTTACGATAACTCCTAATGATATTTTAAGAGCTTACACAAATTATTTTGATGGGAAATGGACCGTTGTAGGAATTATAGATAAACCAATGTTGAATAGGAAAAAGAGTATAAGTGAAATGAGAGGATTATTTGATCAAGCATCTGAGGTTTTCTCACAAATGATGTCTGATAAACTAACATATATAATACGTCCTATAGTAATATATAGAAAGTTAACTATATAAAAAATGCTAGTGGGTAGGCTAAAACTTATTTACTAGCCTTAAATTTATGTACAAAATATGTAAATTATTTTCAAAAATCAAATAAATTGTTTTATAGTTAATGATGAAATTGAAAATTTAGGAGAATATCTAAATTCAAAAGTGAAAGTTGCAGGGGTATTAGATGGAAATAAGATAGTGATAAAATATATAGATAAAATAAAAGGCTAGAGTAGATTAATTTCTATTCTAGCCTTGCTTTTTTGTATAAATACAAAAGGAGAATTGAGTTTTTCTTTTGTTATTTTATATTATTGCCACTTTAAAAATTCTTAAACTTTTTCATAAAAACTCTTGACTTTTTATACTATCGGTAGTATAATATAATTGTAAGGAGGTGGTAAACAAGATGGAAGAAAAAATAAAAAAGGCTAGCAGAGTTGTAAGAGAACTCATTAATCTAGCCTTAGAAATAGGAACTCTAGTAGCCGTAATAAAAATGATACTAGATAGCCTATAAAACAGAGGGAGTTAATCTCCCTCACCTTTAAGATTAATATATCATATTCCATCTTGAAATTCAATGAAAGAAAAAGGTAAGTTATTGTTTCAAATTGTTAGATTAATAATAATAGTTATTGGATTGGCTATAATTATATGGAAGGGGGTTTTTTAATATGAGTGATAATGCACAAACTGAAGCAAATAAAAAATGGCAGGACAAAAATAGAGAAAAAGCCAGATATTTGAGAAACAGGTCTACTGCAAGAAATTTCGTTAAGAAACAAGCAACACTAGATGATATTAAAGAATTGGAAGAATTAATTACTAATAGAAAGAAAGAATTGAATAAGTAAAATAAGACTAGCAGGTGGATAATCACTTGCTAGTCTTTTGTTGTAATTGACTATTTTTAACATTTTATTCATTTTTTTGTGCTATAATGTTGCAAATAGTATGAGAGGAGAATTTATTATGTGTTTATATTGTAATAATAATTTAAATGATAAAAATTCAATAAAGATAATTAATTTTTTTAAAAAGCAAAAAATAATTTCTGATAATGATAATATAAAATTGGTTTATGGAAAGCCATTATTATGGGGAATAAATGGATTTGCTGTTTTAGTTACAGATTCTAAAATGATAGTATTTAATAATTTCCCAAAAGTTGTATTGCATAATTATTCTTTATCTTCCATAAAAAATGTTTTTATAGAAAATAACCAGTTAAATATTAATTTTTTAGATAGAGAAAATGTAGATAAAATAACCTGTGGCTCCATAAAATCCGAGACTGTAAACAAATTGACTACATCTTTAAATGATTATTTAAAAAATAATTCACAATTAAAACTAATCAAAAAAGCAGAAGAAAAAGATATCAAGATAAATTATAGTTATAATATACATAATGACTTTGTGGTTGTAGATTTAGAAACAACAGGGTTAAATCCTGAAACGGATAAGATTATAGAATTATCAGCTATAAAATATAAGAATAGAGAAATAGAAAGCAAATTTTCAACTTTAATTAACCCTAAAATACATATATCTCCAAAGATTACAGAAATAACTGATATTAATGATGATATGGTGAAAAATAGTCCTTACATAGAAAATATCTTGCCTAGTTTTGCAGAATTTGTAGGCGATTTACCACTTGTAGCACATAATGCTAGATTTGATATTCAATTTTTAAATTGTATATTAAAAAAACGTGGTGGCTTTATTGATAATGAGATTATTGATACATTGTCAATAAGCAGACTTATATATAAGGGATTAATAGATAATTTTAAATTAGAAACTATTAAAAACTATTTAAAATTAGAAAAATATAAATCACATAGAGCGGAAAGTGATTGCATAGTTGCTGGAGCAATATACATTGATTATTTAAAATCTAAAGATAAAAATACCTTCATAAATGATCTAGATAAGCAAATATATCTTAATGTCAAAAAAATTCTAGAAAGTAATGGAAGAGATATTACATATTTTAAAAGGATAAAAAAGAGTAATCTTATAAGTTTAGATTGCTTTTATCCATTTTTTAAATATAAAGTTACTGGTAAATTAAAATATATATTAACAGATATAGATAAAAATTATTTAGAAGAAAATAACATAAAATATACAGATTCTTCAGCAAGTGAAAAAGAAAACAATAGAATAATTTTAGAAGATCCAGGCATAGTATTTAAAATAGAGCATTATATATTAAAAAAATATGATGAAGCATATAATGCACTCATTGAATATAGAGAATCTATCAATTGTGCAGAGAAAAATATTAATGAATATTTATATAAATAAAATCAACATAAAGACTGGTTTATTGCCAGTCTTTTTTATGATATAATGATTTAGATTTACAAATGAAAGGAAAGAAAAATTAATGAATATAAATAATGAAAATGTTAAAAATAAATTCTTCTTTATTCAGACATACGGTTGTCAAATGAATGAAGAGGACTCTGAAAAATTATCAGGAATGTTAAAAAGAGCAGGATATTTAAAAACTGAAAATAAAGAAGAAGCATCAATTATAATATTTAATACATGTTGTGTTAGAGAAAATGCAGAAAATAAAGTATTTGGAAACTTAGGTATATTAAAAGCAATGAAAAAGAAAAATCCTGATTTAGTAATTGCAATATGTGGCTGCATGATGCAACAAAAAGGTATGGCAGATAAAATTCTTAAAAAATATCCTTATGTAGATATTATTTTTGGAACACACAATTCTTATAAATTTCCTGAATACTTAAACAAAGTAAAAACAGAAGGTGTTCAAATAAAAGAAATATTTGATAAAGAAACTGATATAATTGAAGGTATTCCTGTAGATAGGGAAAGCTCTATTAAAGCCTTTGTAACAATAATGTATGGTTGCGATAATTTCTGTTCATATTGTGTTGTACCTTATGTAAGGGGTAGAGAAAGAAGTAGAAAACCAGAAGATATTGAAAAGGAAGTTAAAGATTTAGTTTCTAAAGGTTATAAAGAAGTAACACTTCTTGGACAAAATGTTAATTCATATGGTAAGGGCTTAGAAGAAGACATAAACTTTGCTAGTTTATTAAGAAGAATTAACAAAATAGAAGGTCTTGAAAGAATAAGATTTATGTCTAATCATCCAAAGGATATAAATGAAGAGGTAATTTATACAGTAAAAGAATGTAATAAGGTATGTGAGCAAATTCATTTGCCAGTACAAAGTGGTAGTGACAGATTACTAAAATTAATGAATAGACATTATTCAATTGAAAGGTATAAAGAAATTGTATCATTAATTAGAAAAGAAATACCAGAATGTTCAATAACTACAGATATTATTGTAGGATTCCCAGGGGAAACTGAAGAAGATTTTGAATGTACATTAAATCTTGTGAAGGAAGTTAAATATGATTCTGCCTTTACATTTATATATTCAAGAAGAAATAATACTCCAGCAGACAAAATGGAAAATCAAATTCCAGATGATGTTAAACATGAAAGATTTAATAGACTTGTAGAGGCTGTTAATGACAATGTAATTAAAGGAAATAAATTCTATGAAGGAAAAACTGTAGAAGTATTAGTTGAAGGACCAAGTAAACACGATATTTCTAAACTTACAGGAAGAACTAGAAACGGACGACTTGTAAATTTTGCTGGTGAAATTGATTTAGTTGGTAAACTTGTTAATGTAAAAATACTTCGTGCTCAACCATTTTCCTTAATAGGTGAAATAATAAAATAAGCTGGTGATTAACTATGATTAAGCAGGCTTTTTTAGAAGGTTTTAGAAAAACTGCAAAAGGTAATAATGAAGAAAAGGGCAATAGAGTTTTAAAAAATGATTTAATAAGTGAATTTAATGTTTCAAAAGAATCAGAAGATAGAATTGTTATTTTATCTTCTGTAATTTCTGAAAATTTATTTAATGAATATTCTTGCAAAATAGACATAGACAAAAATACTAAAAATATTTTGTTTACTCATTGTAGTTGTATTGATTTTCAAAAACATGAATCTAAAAAGAATTATTGTTGTAAGCATCTTGTGGCATCTTTTTATGAATTTTTAAATAAAATAGACAATGATGATGAATTAAGACTATCCTTAGGGTTAAGAGATGAAAATTTATCAAAAATCGTAAGAAGTACAGAAGGTTCTATTTTAGATTTTCTTCTTCAAAGTACAAAAAGCAAAAAGCCTGTATTTATGCAAGTTATAATTAATAAAATTTCCTGGTCTAATAAAATTTGTGCAGAATTTAAAATAGGAGAAAATAATAAAAAAGTATATTCTATTAAAGATATTAATGGTTTTTTAATAGCTTTATCAAATAATATTCCTATAAAGTATGGCAAAGATTTTGAATTTTGTTCAAAAACTCACAATCTTAATTTAGTACAAAAAAAATTAATTAGATTTATAAATATGCTTAAGGATATAGATTTAAATAGTTCCTTTAAAAAAACAAACGAAAGGTTAGTATCTGGTAAGCATATTATTATACCTAAGGCACTTATTAAAGAATTTTTTATGACCATAAAACCTTTAAAAGTATATTTAGGAGCTAATTTTTATTCAAGAGTTATAGAAACAGAAATATTAGAATCAAAAATTCCATTTCCATTAAATTTAAAAAAAATAGGAAATATGTTTAAACTTGAAGCTGAGCGAGGTATGCCTGAAAAATTAGGTAATAGTGATGAAGTGTATTTATATAACACCTCTATTTATTTACCACCAGAATCACAAATAGAAGCTACCTGGCCATATATTGAAGCATTTAGCCATGGTAATACTATTTTCTTTTCTGAAAATGAAGAAGAAAGAATATTAAAAGATTTAATTCCTAACATGCAAAGGGCAACCTCTGATGTTGTAATGTCAAAAGCTATAACTGAAAAGGTAGTATCTGCACCTGTAAAATTTAAGTTTTATTTTGATAAAAATATATCAAAAAATGAAAATAACATAGTTCTTACTTTAAAAGTTTCCTATGATAAATATGAGTTTAATTATTTAGAAGATTTTACGGAAAAGGTCATTTATAGAGACTTAGAAAAAGAAAATATGGTAGTTGAAAAAATAAGAAAACTTGGTTTTGAACCTATTAATAATATTTTTATGTTTTTTAAAGATGAAAGTTATATCTTCGACTTTTTTAAGTATAATGTAAAAGAACTTCAGGATATAGGTGAAGTATATTATTCTGACAGATTTACTGGAATAAAAAAAATAACTAAAGGAAGTTTTAATGGTCAAATAAAAAAAGGGAAATACGATTATTTTGAAATGAAATTTGAAATTGAAGATATTCCCTATGAAGAAACTTATAAAATTCTTCAGGCTTTTAGAGATAGTAAAAAGTATTATAGGTTAAAATCAGGAGAATTTTTAGATCTAGAAGAAATTGAAATGAAGAAGTTTTTAAAGCTTTTAGATACACTTAATGACAAGGATGAGATTAAAAATAATAGTATTTTATTTAATAAAAATAAAGGCTATTATGCAGCAGATTACCTTGAGGAAGAGGATATTACTTATTTAAAAGGTTCAGAAGATTTAAAGACCTTAAGAGATTCTATAAAAGAATTTAAGAATACTTCCTTTGAACTTCCAAAGAATTTAAAGGCTACCTTAAGGCCTTATCAGGTATTTGGATACAATTATTTAAAAACATTAGATACTTTAGGCTTTGGAGGTATATTAGGGGATGAAATGGGTCTTGGAAAAACAATTCAAACTATTTCATTTATTGCATCAAATCCTACTGCAAAAACACTAATAGTTGCTCCAACATCTCTTATTTATAATTGGCTTAATGAATTCAAAAAGTTTACAAATGCTATAAAAATATGTGCATTAATAGGTCCAAAAGCAGAAAGAAGGAATAATCTTAATAATATAAAAAAATATGATGTTTTTATAACCACATATAATATATTAAAAAGAGATATAGAACTTTACAATGAAATAACCTTTACCTATTGCATATTAGATGAAGCACAAAATATAAAAAATCCATTATCTCAAAATGCAAAAGCTTGTAAAAATATCAAAGCAAATAGAAAATTTGCACTAACAGGTACACCACTTGAAAATTCTCTTATGGAACTTTGGTCAATTTTTGATTTTATTATGCCTGGATACTTATATGATGAAAAAAGATTTAGAGCAAAATATTATAGAAAATTAGATGAAGATAAAGTATTAACTGATAATTTAAATATGCTTATAAAACCTTTTATTTTAAGAAGGTATAAAAAAGACGTTTTAAAAGAACTGCCTGATAAAATAGAAAATAAATTTATTGTACCAATGGAAAAAAGGCAAATGGAAGTTTATGAAACATATGTTAACCATGTAAAAGATATAATTGAAAAAAAAGTAAAAGACAATGAATTTAAATCATCTAAGATAGAAATACTATCCTATATTACAAAGCTAAGGCAAATATGTCTTCATCCTTCAGTTGTAATGGATAATTACAAAGGAGGAAGCGGCAAATTTAATGCTTTACTTGATATACTTAATCAAAGTATAGATGAGGGACATAAAATACTTTTATTTTCACAATTTACATCCATATTAAAGCTTATTGCAGAAATGCTAAAAAAATATAATATATCTTTTAGTTACTTAGATGGAAGTACACAATCTAAAACAAGAATAAAGCTTGTAGAAGATTTTAACTCAAATGATACAAGTGTCTTTTTAATATCACTAAAAGCTGGTGGAACAGGACTTAACTTAACAAGTGCTGATATTGTAATTCATTTTGATCCTTGGTGGAATCCAGCAGTTGAAGATCAGGCAACAGATAGAGCTCATAGAATAGGACAAAAAAATATAGTAGAAGTTATAAAAATGGTATCTGAAGGAACAATAGAAGAAAAAATTCTCAGCCTTCAAGATGAAAAAAAGAATATGATAAACAAAATTATAGGAAAAGATTCTTTAGATGAGTCTATAAATTTAACTACATTATCTGAAGAGGAATTACTTGCTTTATTCTGTAGATAAAAGCAAAAAAATATAAAAGGGGAAATTTATATGAAATCAACATATACACTTGGAAGAGGAAGATTTAAAACTATACAGGAAGGAAATGAACTTTCATGGATGATTGGAAATGGAATAGGTGGTTATTCTAGCAGTACTGCTATAGGAGGAGGGGCAACTTCTTTTCATGGATACTTAGTAGCTTCTCTTAATCCTCCAGTTATGAGAACTTTAGTTTTTACAAGAACTAATGAGGAAGTTATTATAGGAAGTAGAAAATATGATTTAGCTTCTCAAATGTATGTAAATTATAGCAAAAATGGTCATGAATTTTTAGAACGTTTTGTTTTTGATGAGGTTCCAACTTATATCTATAGAGTTGAAGATGTAAATATTAAAAAAACTATATGTGTTGAATATGGTAAAAATACAGCTACTGTTTGCTATGAAATACAAAATGGTTCAAGTGACATTAATTTTAGTATTATACCATTATTTAATTATAAAAGACCTGAAGATTTAAAAGACAAATCCCAAATTAAATTTACAACATCAATAAAGAACAATTACCTAAAGCTTATACCAAATGAAAATAAGGATATATCTATTAATTTTTATACATCAGAAGGGGAATACTATGATAGAAGTTTAATACCTGTATCTATGGCTACTCCAAATTATCTAATTGATGAAGATGAATTTTATATGATTGATAATAGAACAGGAACTCTTGGACTTGATAATCATTATACTCCCTATGAAGTTCAAATAAAAATAAAAGCAAATGAGCATAAAAAATTCTATGTAAAATGTTCTATAGATGAAATTGATAGTAAAACGGGATTTGAAATTGTAAAAGAATATAAAAATAGAATTAATTCTATAGTAGACAATGCAGGATATAACAATAATTTCGTTAATAATCTCATAAAGGCAGCAGATCATTTTATAGTAAATAGAAATAGTACAAAATTAAAAACAATACTTGCAGGTTTTCCTTGGTTTACAGATTGGGGAAGAGATACTATGATTGCTTTTGAAGGTTTATGTCTTACAACAAAAAGATTTAATGATGCAAGAGAAATCTTAGAATCCTTTGCAAAATATATAAAAAATGGACTTGTGCCTAATGTTTTCCCAGATATAAATACTGAACCTATGTATAATACTGTAGATGCTTCTTTGTGGTATTTTCAGGCTGTATATAAATATTTGAAATATACAGGCACTAACAAGGATTATGATTTTATCAAAAATAAAATATACAATAAGCTTTTAGATATATATGAAAATTATAAAAAAGGCACTGATTTTTCTATTAAAATGGATGTAGATGGTCTTATTGAAGCAGGAGATGGCTTAGATCAGGTTACATGGATGGATGTAAGGGTAGGTGATCTTGTGGTAACTCCAAGACATGGAAAGCCAGTTGAAATTAATGCACTTTGGTATAATGCTTTATGTATATTAATAGAATTAACAGAAAAACTTTTTAAAAATGAAAAATCACAATTAATTAATGAATTAATTGACTTAAAAGAAAAAGTAAAAGAAAGTTTTAACAAGAAATTTTGGTATAAAGAAGGACAATATCTTTATGATGTAGTAGATGAAAATGATCCTAAAATAAGACCAAATCAAATATTTGCAGTATCACTGCCATTTTCAATTTTACCTAAAGATAAGGAAAAAAAGGTTGTAGAAACAGTATATAAACACTTATATTCTACTTATGGATTAAGATCCTTATCATTTTTAGATGAAAATTATAAAAATAAATATATAGGCAAATTAATAGATAGAGATAAAGCTTATCATATGGGCACTACTTGGGCTTATTTAATTGGACCTTTTATTACAGCTTTTGTAAAGGTTAATGAATATTCTAAAAAATCTATTTTCCAAGCAAAAGAAATGCTAGAATTATTTGAAGACCATTTAAATGATGGCTGCATAAATGGAATTGCAGAAATATTTGATGGAGATTTTCCATCAACAGGAAGAGGCTGTTATAGTCAAGCTTGGAGTGTTGCTGAAGTTTTAAGAGCCTTTACTCAAGATGTTATGCCATATTTATAATTTTAAAGGAGGCTTATAAACCTCCTTTAAAAAATTTTGCCATTCCAACCCCAAGTATCTACCTCTTCAAATTTAACATAAATAGAATTTTGAGGTATGTTCAATTTTTTTGAATAAAGAGTACATATTTTTTTTGTAACTTCTTTTAATGAGTCCTCATCAACTCTTCCTAATAATTTTACTTCAATAAATGCACCATAATCTAATTTTTTTCCTTTAAAATATAAAGTATAATTATCTTGAAATCCAATCATAAGAAATTTTTCTGATTTTCCTGGAATATTATTCACTATTTTACCAAGTTCTTTTTTTAATTCTTCCTTTTTATTATCAGGCAAGGATATTGTAACTTTAGTATCGATATATGGCATTTTAAACAATCCTTAAAAATTTTTCTTAATATATTATATTTTTTACATTAAATATATGTGTAATTTATATTTTATTATTAATTATAGTTAAAGATAAATTTTTGTGGTATTATGAATATATAATTTGGGGGAATAGAGGGGATAAAAAATGAAAAAAATCACAAAATTGTTTATTTGTACATTGATTTTTTTAAGTTTTACAGTAGGATTAGGGAATACTTGCTTTGCAAAAATTGGTTTATATGATAAGGAAGATCATGATTATGATATAGCACTTTTAGATACATCAATAAATGTATCTGATAGTAATATATATTCTGTAACTGAAAAGATAACAGTAGAGCATTATGATAACGAACAATTATGCAAAGTTATTCCTTTAATTTATGATGGAATAAAAAAAAGTGTAATAAATGTAAAGGTAGAAAATACATCAGGAAAATATGTTATTTATAAAACAGTTAAAAAAGGTAATAATCTTTATGTTTATTTTAACAATGAAAAATCTGATGCAACTGAAACTTTTAAAATATCATATGAATATAATATGGGGTATGACTATGATGATAGTAAGGATATGTTTTACTTTGACTTAACAGGAAAATCATGGACAGAAGATATTAAAAAAGTTAAATTTTCAATTACATTTCCTTCATTTTTTGATGTTAGAAAAATGAACATATATTCAACTACATTAGATGATGATAATTTATGTATTACTTGTTTTGCAGGAAAAACATTAAAAGGTGAAACAACAGATATTATTCCAGCATTAAATAATTTAATAGTTACATTTAAATTTGATGATGGATTTTTCAAAGAAAATAGAACATTAGTAGACTACTTACCAGATTATGCTACATATGTAATTGTAGGATTATTAGCTTTATGTTTATTAATACTTATAAAAGATAAAATTATGATTAAACATTTAAATAAATATAATCCTGAAATAGCTAATATTAATTTTGAAAAAATAAAAAAACTTAAATTGAATCCTATGGAAATAGCATATATAACCAATAATGGTATAAGCACTAAAGATGTAGTTGCAATGCTTTATTATTGGCAAGAGAAGGATTATATAACTATAGAAAGAGTTCATAGAGATTATAAAATAACTTTTAATGAAATATTTATTAAAGGTAAAGATTATGAAGTGAAATTATATAATTATTTTTATGATTTTGCTCAAAATAGGATTTTATATTTATCTTGCATAGGTTCGGATTTTGATGGAGTTTTTAAAGGAACAATGTATAAAACTGTAGATAGTTTAATACATAATAAAAGATTTTTTATGTTTAAATATAGAAAACACGGAATAATTCTTAGATATATAGCTTTATTTTTACTTTCTTGTGTTTTGGGAATAACCGCCTATAAATTTATGGGAACAAAAGCATCTTTCTATGAAGGTACATTTGTAAGTTTTATATTTATTAATTTACTAATAAAGGGTGTATTTGCTGTTTTAGATAGAAACATAAAAAACAATAGTTTTTTAAAAGGAGTAAATATAATAGCTAGTGTACTTGGAATTATTGTTTTTATTTTACTTGCAAAAGAAATGCCTAATGTTATAATTTATAATTATTCAAGATTTGATTTATTAGAATTACTTATAGTTATATCTATAGTTATATACATATTAATATTAGGTTTATCTTTTAATTCTATACCATTATCTAAAAATGGCAAAGTAATAAAAAATGAATTATTAACCTTTAAAAATATGCTTGAAAATTCTAAATATGAATATACCCTTGAAGAATTATATTATGCTATAGCATTAGATGTAGAACCACTAATTATGACCAATAAGGATTTATTAAATTATGAATTTATGCAGTTTAATGATCAAAAACTTCATATAAATATTTAAATTAAAACTAAAAATGAAAGGACGATAATAATGAAATTAACTCCTATGATGAGTCAATATGTTCAGATGAAAGAAAAATACAATGACTGTATTTTATTTTACAGGGTTGGAGATTTCTATGAAATGTTTTTTGAAGATGCAAAATTAGCAGCAAGGGAGTTAGAACTTGTACTTACAGGAAAAGATTGTGGCTTAGAAGAAAGAGCTCCTATGAGTGGCATACCTTACCATGCTGCATCATCATACATATCAAGGCTTGTATCAAAAGGGTATAAGGTAGCTATTTGTGAACAAATTGAAGATCCAGCCTTAGCTAAAGGACTTGTTAAGAGAGATGTTATTAAAATAGTAACACCAGGTACTTATACTGATGAATCTTCTGAAGGAAATAAAAACAATGTTTATATAGCATGTATTTTAGAAGAAAATGGTTATTTTGGCATAGCCTATTCAGACATTAGTACAGGAGAATTTAAAACTACTTCCTTTACAAATTTAAAAAGTACTTTAATTGATGAAATAACAAAAATAGAGCCAAGGGAAATTTTACTTAATAATAAGGTTAATAACCTTTTAGAAAAAGACTTAATTTCACATATAAATACAGTAATAACAAAAAAAGATTTTTCAACATTTAAAGTAACAGATGAAGAAATTATAGAACAATTTTCTAAAGTTGAAGTAGATGGACTTGAAGAAACTTCTAAAAATGCATGCAAAGTTCTTCTTAAATACATTTTTGAAACACAGAAAATGTCACTAACTAATATTAACTTTTTGGAAAAATACAACATAGTTAACTATATGTCAATTGATGGAAACACAAGACGAAACTTAGAACTTACAGAAAGTATACGAGAAAAATCAAAAAAGGGTTCCCTTTTATGGGTTTTAGATAAAACTGCTACATCTATGGGAGGAAGAGCTTTAAGACGTTTTGTTGAAGAACCATTAATAAAAAAAGCAGAAATTGAAAAAAGACTTAATGGTGTAGAAGAATTATTTAATGATATATCTTTAAATGAAGATTTAAGGGAAGTACTTAAAAATATATATGATATAGAAAGAATAGTAGGTAAAATATCAAATGGAAATGTTAACGGAAAAGATATGGTATCTTTAAAATGTTCCTTAGAAAGAATTCCTTTTGTTAAAGAAAAAATACAAAATTCTAAAAGTGCAATTTTAAAAGAATATTACGAAAATCTTGATGAACTTGCTGATGTTAAAAATCTACTTGAAAGTGGTATAAAAGATGAACCACCTATATCTGTTAAAGAAGGAAATATTATAAAAAGTGGTTATAATGATACTGTAGATGAGCTTAGAAAAGCAAAATCCCATGGCAAGGAATGGATTGCCGCTTTAGAAAATCAAGAAAGAGAATCCACAGGAATTAAGTCCTTAAAAGTTGGTTATAATAAGGTATTTGGATATTACATAGAAATAACTAAATCTAATTATGACTTAATTCCAGAAGGCAGATATATAAGAAAGCAAACTTTATCAAATGCTGAAAGATTTATAACACCTGAACTTAAGGAAATGGAAAACAAAATATTAGGTGCTGAAGAAAAGCTTGTAACTCTTGAATATGAGTTATTTGTAGATATTAGAAATAAAGTTGAAAAAGAAATAGCACGTTTAAAAAACAGTGCTAGAATTATTGGTATTTTAGATGCATTATCAACTTTGGCCTTAGTAGCTCTTGAAAATGGTTATGTAAAACCTTCCATAAATGAAAATGGAACAATAACTATTAAAGAAGGCAGACATCCAGTAGTTGAAAAAGTTATTGAAAAAGGCGAATTTGTATCTAATGATACTACATTAAATAAAAAGGACAATAGAATTCTGCTTATAACAGGTCCTAATATGGCAGGAAAATCTACATATATGAGGCAAGTAGCTTTAATTACGTTAATGGCTCAAATAGGATCATTTGTCCCAGCTAGTTCTGCTGATATATCTGTTTGCGATAAAATATTTACAAGAATAGGGGCTTCAGATGATTTAGCTGGAGGTAAATCTACATTTATGGTTGAAATGTGGGAAGTATCTAATATATTAAAAAATGCCACAAGCAATAGTCTTGTGCTTTTAGATGAAGTAGGACGTGGTACATCAACATATGATGGTCTTAGTATTGCTTGGTCAGTAATAGAATATATTGCACAAAATGAAAATCTAAGATGTAAAACTCTTTTTGCAACTCATTATCATGAACTTACTAAATTAGAAGGCAAAATAAATGGAGTAAAAAATTATTCTGTTGCTGTTAAAGAAATAGATGACAATGTGGTATTTCTTAGAAAAATAATTGAAGGCGGAGCGGATCAATCTTACGGTATTGAAGTTGCAAAACTTGCAGGTCTTCCTTTTGATGTAATTAAGCGTGCAAGACAAATATTAAAAAAACTTGAAAATGATAAATCCTCAATAAACGAAGATGATATTTTAACAATTAAAGATATTAAAAAAGAACATGAAAAAGTTTCTGATTTAAACAATGAAAATAGTAAATTGCATAAAAAAGATACTAAGAATACAAATGATTTAGTCCAAATGGATTTTAACTTTGTGCAAAAGGAAAACTTAATTAAAAAAATAAAATCTATGGAAGTAATTAATTTGACACCAATGGAAGCAATAAATGCTTTATATAGTCTTTATGAAGAAGCAAAAAACTTAGATTAATGGAGGCTTTTATTTTGGAAAGAATTAATTTATTAGATGAAAATACATCAAATAAAATAGCAGCTGGAGAAGTAGTTGAAAAACCTTCTTCAGTAGTTAAAGAATTAATCGAAAATAGTATTGATGCTTCCTCTAAAAATATTACAATTGAAATTGAAAATGGAGGAATATCATTAATACGAATAATAGATGATGGGGTAGGAATATACAAAGATGACATAAAAAAAGCTTTTTTGCCTCATGCAACAAGTAAAATAAAAAATGAAAAAGATTTATTTTCCCTTCATACTTTAGGTTTTAGGGGAGAAGCACTTCCATCTATTGCTGCTGTATCTAAAGTATACATGAAAAGCAAAACCTTAGACCAAGAGTATGGTATGGAACTAAAAATAGATGGTGGAGTTTTTAAAGATATAACTGAATGTGGTTGTAATAATGGAACTACCATAGAAGTTAGGGATATTTTTTATAATGTTCCTGCCAGGAAAAAATTTCTAAAATCAACATCAAGGGAAGCTGCAAATATTTCTGATATTATAAACAGAATTGCCATTGCTAATCCCAAAATTAGCTTTAAATTTTTTAACAATGGTAAAAAAATGCTTCATACCTTTGGAACTGGTAATTTAAAGGATGTAATTAGAGCTGTTTATGGAAAAAACATAAGTGAAAACATTTTGTATTTTGAAAATGCTGATGATACTATTACTCTTTATGGTTATGTTGGAAAAGAAGAAATAGCTAGAGGTTCTAGAAATAATCAAAGTATATTTGTAAATGGAAGGTATATAAAACATAAAACACTTACAGTAGCAGTAGAAAATGCATTTAAATCATTTTCTACTGTAAATAAATTTCCTTTCTTTGTTCTATGTATAGAAATATATCCAGAACTTGTAGATGTAAACATTCATCCAACAAAAGCTGAAATTAAATTTGAAGATGATAGAATTGTTTTCAAAAAAGTATTTGCTGCAGTTCATGAAGCATTAAAAAAAGATGTATTTGAAAGTTTTCAATTACCAGAAGAAAATGAAAATCTACGTAAGGATATTGAAGAAATTACACTTCCTATTGATTTATCTAGTAGTAGCATACAGAATAATACTTTAAATGAAATTAATAAAAATACTAATACTTATGAATCAGCTAATACATGGCAGCTAGAAAAGGATGATACTTTTAATAAAATAAAACCAGATAATATAAATGAAGGAAAAATAAACAAAACTATTGCAATAAGTAATACTACAGATAAGTCTAAATATATTGTATCCTCAGAAGAAATACCTATTTCTAATGCTAAATTTCCTGAAATAAGGATAATAGGTCAATTTAATAAAACATATATTTTAGGTGAATATGAAGAAGAATTGTATATTATAGATCAACATGCTGCTCATGAAAAAATACTATTTGAAAAATATTTAAATGATATTGAAAATTCATCTATATTAGTTCAGCCCCTTTTAGTTCCTATTTTGCTTGAACTTACTCTAGATGATTATTCCTATTATAAAGAAAACAAGCAAATATTCACAAATGCAGGTTTTACTTTAGAAGAATTTGGCGAGAATACTTTGGCATTAAAAGAAGTACCTTATTTTTTAGGTAAAACAGAAACAAAAGAATTATTTTTAAGCATTTTAGATAATCTAAAATCTCTGGGAACTGGAAAAACTACAGAAGTTAAATATAATAATATAGCAACAATGGCTTGTAAGGCTGCAGTTAAAGGTAATGATAGATTGTCTATGGAAGAAATGGAATCCTTAGTTGAAAAATTAAGATTTATAAATGATCCTTTCCATTGTCCTCATGGCAGACCTACAATTATTAAAATGACAAATTATGAAATGGAAAAAAAATTTAAAAGAATAGTTTAAGGTGAAAATATGAAACAAAAAGTACTTGTATTAGGAGGACCTACAGCTGTAGGTAAAACGGAAACATCAATAAATATTGCCAAAAAACTAAATGGAGAGATTATTTCAGCTGATTCAATGCAAATATATAAGATGATGGATATTGGTTCAGCAAAGGTTACAAAAAATGAAATGAAAGGTATAAAGCACTATATGATTGATATAGTAGAACCAGATTGTCCTTTTTCTGTTTCAGAATATAAAAAATTAGGTGAAGAAGCAATAGATAATATATTGTCTAAAAATAAATTACCCATGATTGTAGGAGGTACTGGATTATATATTAATTCTTTAACTTGCAATATGGAATTTACTGAATCTAAAAAAGATGATGAATACAGAGAATATTTGCAAAATCTTGCCTTAGAAAAAGGAAATGAATATATACATAACATGTTAAAAAACATTGATATAAAAAGTTATGAAAGTATTCATCCTAATAATGTAAAAAGAGTTATTAGAGCATTAGAGGTTTATAAATTAACTGGAAAACCTTTTAGTTCTTATAATATTGGTGATGAAATATACAATTCAAATTATGATATTCATTATTTTGTTTTAACTATGAATAGAGAAGAATTATATAAAAGAATTAACAAACGTGTAGATATTATGATGGAAAAAGGACTATTAAATGAATGTATTAGTCTTAAAAATAGGGGGTATAATTCATCAATGCAGTCTATGCAAGGAATTGGATATAAAGAACTTTTATATTATCTAGAAGGACAAATCTCCTTAGAAGATGCTATAGAACTTATAAAAAAGGGCTCAAGAAATTATGCAAAAAGACAACTTACATGGTTTAGACACGATAAAAGAGTAAAATTTTTAGATAAAGATATATTATCTCAAGAAGAAATTGAAGAAATTATATGTAATGATCTAAAAAAATAGTTTTATAAATTAGGGGTAAACAATGAAAAATAACAATGCTAAATCTTTTTTATTTAAGATTATAATTATATTATGGCTTCTTAATATGATAATATCTTTTTTTGATAGTGAATTACAAATTTATAATAAAATAATTAGTGCTTTTTCAAATAGTACATATATAAATTATTATTGTCATTTGTTAAGATTTCTTGTATTTGTAATTGGGTGGCTTGCAATTTTATCTTATAGTATATTACATAGGAAAGCAAAAATAAAATTTTATAATTTAATTTTATGTACTATTATTTTAATAAGTATTTTTACTATTGGACTTTCTCTTAATTACTATAGAGATTATAATTCTATATTAAAAAAGGAATACTTAAAAGATACTGTTAATAAAAATCAAATTACTGCAATACTGCCATCTGATTCTAGTTATTTTAATGTTATAAAATATAATAATGGTGATGAATTTATATTAAGTTCAAGTGATTATAATAAAATAATGTCAAAATTTAAAATTAATGAATTAGATGCTGCTAATAATTCGGGTAAATATGATGAAAATAATACTGTAACAATTCATTATTTAAAATATACAGGTAATATTGTTTATATTAATAACTAAAAAATAGAAAGAGAGGTTGATAAAAATGGATATTCATGTTGCTCAAAAAATTTACATTGACCATAATTGTAACTATGAATTAATGAAAAATGATAATAGTATTGATGAATATAATAAATATAATGTTTCAAAAGAATTAGAACTAAAATGGCAGGAATTATATAAAGATGATTTAATAAAAAATATGCATATGTCTCTTAACAATAAAGCTGAATTTGCCGAAAAGCTTGCTAAAATAACAAATGAAACAAATGATTTTGATTCCTTAATAGCAATATTTAATGAAACAAAAGAATTATATAAAATAAATGATTCTGCAAATGTAATTGAAATGTGTCAAATTATACCTAACGCTATAAGTCCAAAAATGTTACGTGATAATTATTCAGAAGTTAGAGGTATAGTTATTGATGTAATGGACATGCTTGAAGTTCTATTAAGAAAAGATATGGTAAATACTGAAAAGCAAAAAGATATAAGAGCATCTCTTGACATTGAAGGTATTAAAAAGGTGATGAAAAAGCATGAGTAAATATGAGTTTATATTATTTGATTTTGATGGAACTATAGTAGATACTGGCGAAGGTATTTTAAAATCAATTGAATATGCCCTTACAAGTTTAAATTATCCTGTAAATTCAAAAGATGAATTAAAAAAATTTATAGGGCCTCCCTTAGTTGTAAGCTTTCGTGAATTCTGTCACTTTAATGAAGAACAAATAGAAAAAGCTGTTTCCTTATATCGTGAAAGATATAATAAAAAAGGATTATATGAAATATCAAAATATAAGGATTTAGAAAATTTATTAATAAAGTTAAAAGATGAAAATAAAAAAATAATTTTAGCTACATCTAAACCAGAAGACTTTGCCATAGCTATTTTAAAAAATGTAGACCTTTATAAATATTTTGATTTTATTGCAGGAAGTACCCTTGATGGCAAACGAAATAATAAAACTAAAGTAATTGATTATGCTATAAAGAATATGAATATTACTGATATAAGTAAAGCTATAATGATTGGTGATAGAAAATTTGACATTGAAGGTGCTAATAATTTTAATATGGATTCTATAGGTGTATTATATGGATATGGTTCATATAATGAATTATCAAAGGCAGGAGCTACATACATAAAAAGAACTCCAATGGATATTTATGAAATTTTAAAATAGAATGATAATTTTACTTGTTAAATAAAATATGCTCTCTTTATTATAAAAAAGTTAATTTATATAACTTATTTACAACATTTATTAATGGAGGTACAATAAATATATATATTTAATTGCTGTTAATAAAGGTGGGGAGTAGTAATGTTAAAGGCCGATGAAAATATTAGTAAAGAAAAATTAAAAAAAATAGTTGAATATATGTTATTATCTGATAGAAAATATGGAGTCAGATTAGATATATATGTTACAGAAGAATACGATGATAATGATGAATTTTTAGGTTATAAATTATCCTATATTCAAAATGATTTAGGATTAGAAATTATTGGACCTGCTCAGTGTCTTTTGCCATTCTTCTTTCTAGATAAATATGAGATAGAAGTTCAGGAAATTAAGGATAAATATAAAAAAGAAAATATAATTCTAACTGATGAGGAAGCTAAAGATAAATGGATTGATAAGCTTCAAGGACACTTAGATGGACAAATTAATAGGTTAAAAAAATTATTTACAGAAAAAAGATAAGAAAAAGAGATTGTAGAAATGATAATGTTTTTGCAATCTCTTATTTTTTAAAAAATTTTTATTATCAATAATTTTCATGGCAAAAAATACATGCAAATTACTGCTTTTCTTTTTTAGAATTTGGTGTATAATTAATAAGAATTATAACTTATTATATAGGAGGAATTATGGAAAACGTAACTATATTTGATCATCCATTGATTCAACATAAAATATCAAAACTTAGAGATATACATACAGGTACAAATGAATTTCGTAAGTTAGTAGAAGAACTAGCAATGTTAATGGGTTATGAAGCCTTAAGAGATTTAAAATTAGAAGAAGTAACAATACAAACACCTATTGAAACATGTAAAGTTAATATGATAGGTGGAAAAAAGCTTGTTATTGTTCCAATATTAAGAGCAGGTCTTGGAATGGTAAATGGTATATTATCTCTTGTACCTTCTGCTAAGGTAGGTCATATAGGATTATGTAGAGATGAAGTAACACATGAACCTCATGAATATTATTGTAAATTACCAGATTGCTTAGAAGAAAGAGATATATTAGTATTAGATCCTATGCTTGCAACTGGTGGTTCTGCAATTGCAGCAATTGATTTTATAAAAAAACATGGTGGAAAAAATATTAAATTTATGTCCATAATTGCAGCTCCTGAAGGGCTTAAAAAATTTACAGATGCACACAAAGATGTGCAAGTATATTGTGGCAGCCTTGACAGAGAATTAAATAAGGATGCTTATATTTGTCCTGGTCTTGGAGATGCAGGGGATAGAATTTTTGGTACAAAGTAAAAATAAAAAATGATGTAATTTTTTTACATCATTTTTTATTTTAGAGTAATATTTTCATTATCATTAGAGTTTATATCTATATGTTTATAAAGTTTGTTATTTTCTTTAAATTTACATTCCTGTTCATTATTATTTCCATCACAATAAGAAATAAATAAATTTCCGTCAGCAATATGAGCTGGTAAAAATATAGTTAAAGAATACTGTTCATTTACTGACATTTCTGGTATTTCTATAGGCACAACTTCTTCTGAATAATGAATTTTTATATTACTTATATTTGTTTTAGTTTTATTACATAAAACTATATGACATTTTGAATTATTATCTACAAGTAATATAAATGATAATACAAATAAACACAATAAAGTTCCTAAGCATATATGGAATAAATATTTTTTATACATGTTACACCTCTTAATATTTCATAAGTATACATTATTTTGTAAAATTTGTCTATATTTTAATGGCTTTTTTTAATATGACCTCCTAATATTATATTATTGAAAATTTTAAGGTTATTTTAAGTTTTCAATAATATAATATTAAAAATTTTCATCAAATTATTATAAATATGTGCTATAATTACTTTAGTACAAGCTATAAATATGGGAGGTAATTTTACGTTTAATTTAGTTATGAAAAAGCAAAAAAGAAAAAATATTCATTCAACAATTAAAAACATAATTAGCATTATGTGTATAACATCCATTACACTAACATGTTTGGGATGTGGTGGTAGTAAAAGCAGTAGTGATGATTCTCAAGTTGTAACTGCTTCTAAAGAAGATTCCAATTCTGAAACTTCAAATGATAATAATGAGAAAGAAAAAAGCAGTAATGATGACACAAAAAGCACCAGTGAAAATTCTGATACTCCAGCTTTTATAAATAAGTATTTAGAACAACAAAGAGCTCAACAAACTCCAGAAGGGGCAGATGGTGTAAAGGTAGCTTATTTAACTTTTGATGATGGACCCTCAACAACAGTTACACCTAAGGTACTTGATGTTTTAAAAGAAAAGGGTGTAAATGCTACATTTTTTGTATTAGGTAAATATGTTGATGGATCAGAGGAAGGAAAAGAACTTATAAAAAGAATTCACGAAGAAGGAAATGCTATAGGCATTCATACATATAATCATAATTATGACATTTTATATCCAGGAAGGTATGCTAATGCTGATAATATAATGTCAGAAATCAACAAAACTCAAACAGCCCTTCAAAATGTACTTGGTAGTGATTATAGGACAAGCGCTGTTAGACTTCCAGGTGGTCATATGTCTTGGAAAGGCCTTGAGGAAACTGATAAGAGATTTGCAGAACAAGGATATTATTCTATTGACTGGAATGAATTAACAGGTGATGCAGAGGGAAAAACAAAGAGTCCTGATGAACTTTTAAATTATTTAAAATCACAACATCAATTTGAAAAAGCTGTTATATTAATGCATGATACTTATGGCAAAGAAAATACAGCAAAATCTCTTTCAGCTCTTATTGATTACTTAAAGGGTCAAGGATATATATTTAAAACAATACAATAATAAAAAGGCAGGAAATTTTTCTTTCCTGTCTTTTCCTTTAACATAATTTTTCATTAAATAAATTATCTAAATTTAATTTTTCAATTCTATTTCTTATTTCTTTAATATTCATGGTATATAAATTTTGCTGTTTCATTCTCTTAAAATATGATGCTCCAGCAAAAGTATATCGGTCTCGGCGTCCTTCTTTAGTTGATGATTTTTCGTTTTCATAAGCTATAATGTCGCCAATAGCAGTTGAACGTGGTAAAATTAATAAGTGCATACCAAGTGCCATTCTTACTGAATTGTGGCCAGCTAAAGTACCAGTTACAATTGCTTCTGTGTGCCCAACAAATAGTCCTGATTTTTCTCCAGCGCAGAATAAATTGTTAATATTATTAACTTTCATGTCATTTGTTCTTGGAGCTACTGATAAATATCTAATGGAATTGCCTTTACTTCCTGCATATGGGTCTACATATTTTGCATGTTCAAGTCCCTTTATTTTTCTAAGTTTTTCAAGAGGATAATAAGTAGTCATAAGCTTAGCATGACCAGTATCTAAAAGAACTATATTTTCTGCAAATTCCTTTAAGGCATATTGCTGACATACTTTAGTATCAAGTTTACCATAATTAATGTCTTCCTTAGGAACTTTAAGAATGCAAACACCTTTTTCATTAAGTTCTTTTCTTATATCCTCAGATAAACTTTCTTTTGATAATTTACAGGAACCTGAAAAGGCTCCAAGTACATCATTACCCCTTTCTCCTTGAATATCAAGTACGCCACATCTTTGACTTATACTTATTCTAGGTCCAAAAGCAGGGCATCTTAAAATGCACATAGAACATCCATTGCCATATCTTAAGCAATTTCCCATAGGTCCAGTTGTACCTGTAGTTTCTATAAAAACATCACCAGATACATATGTGCCATCAGATAATATTATACCTTTAATTCTTCCTTTCTCAAAATCTACATCCTGAGCCCTTTTTTCCATATGAATATTAATACCCATTTTTACTATATAATCACGTACTTTTCCTTCAATTGTATTAACATTGTATAATGTTGCATGGTTATGTCCTGGAAAAGAGATATTAGTATGAGTAGCTGCTTCATCACAAATATCTATTAAATCACCGCCACCTAAAGCTATTAATTCTTCTGCAGCTGTATATCTTCCATTATTTCTCATTATTCCACCAACATTTCCAAGTCCCAGTAAAAGATCAGTTTTTTCATATATATGAACATCAGCACCAGCTTTTTTGGCACTTATAGAAGCTGCAACACCTGCCCAGCCTCCACCTATTATAACAACCTTCATATAAATCTTCTCCCTTCAAAAATACTTCTTGGACTACATTGAAGTTTGCAAAATCTCTTTACCTTGTGACCTGCATATCTATTTGTACATGCACCACATATGCCTTCACCACAACACATTTTAAAATTATTACAGCAAGACAGAAGTATATCAGGTCTTTTTAAATCATCTAAAAATTTAATAACATTATATGTTAAAATATCAGCACCAGCTATATGAATAAGTGATACATTTTTATCCTTTATAGCTGATGTAAGTAAAAATTCACATTCCTTTGACAAAGCTCCCTTATAAATAAGATTAGTTTCAACTGGTTCTATATTAAATTGTCTAATGTAATTTTTAGCAAAGTTATTTTTAAAGGGTGCAAAATCTGTAAGAACATCTATTTCATTATTGTTAGATAAAAGTTTCTTTATAACTGGAATCATAGGAGCAAGACCTATGCCTCTGCCTAAAACAAGTGCATTTGAATTTTCAATTTTTAAAAGATCTCTTATTCCAAAAACGCCGTTAAAGTATGGCGCACGAATTGCAATAGTATCATTTTTATTTATGCTTAAAAGCTTTTTTGTTTTTATGCCTCTTATTTCAATAACAGTAGTTATTGTATCATTATCTATATTAGATTCAAGCACAGAAATAGGAATATCGAAAAACTGATTTTTATCCGTTCTTATGAATATATAACTACCAGGTCTAACAAGATCAATTGCAAGCTTATGAGGAACTATAAAAGTAAGTTCTAAAAGATTTTCTTCAATTAAATTAGATTTTATTACAGTACAATTGTAAGTTTTTCTTGTCTTTTTTATTTTGCCTCCATTATTAAATAATTCTTGATAGACACAAACCCCTTCCCAATTAACACAATCACAAAAACATTTTCCCTGAAGCTGAGAACAAATAAGACATTCTCCTGATTCAGCCAAATGACAAGGACAATATTCACTGCCACAATCTATGCAATCAATTTTTTCATTTATCATAAAAACTCCTTAATTATTTTCATCTTATATATAAGATATTTTTGTTTCTGGATTTTGTTACAATTACTTAAAATATATCTTTTTTTAATTGCATAAATAATTAAAATAAACTATAATATCTTTCGGTGAGTTCGAAACCTTCCTCACCTAAATCAATAAGATTTTACTTATTTAGATAAAAAAAACAAAACTAAAGGAGAATTAAATATGAAAACAAACAAAATTAAATTTATTACTCAAGCTGCACTTATAAGTGCTATTTACATTGCGTTAACTCTAATTGCAAATGCTCTTGGCCTTGCAAATGCTGCTATTCAAGTAAGATTTTCCGAAGCACTTACAATACTTCCCGTATTTACAAGTGCAGCAGTGCCGGGATTATTTGTAGGCTGTCTTTTATCAAATATCCTAACTGGATGTGCTCCTTGGGATATTTTATTTGGAAGTTTAGCCACACTTATTGGTGCAATATTTACACTAAAACTTAAAAATTTAAAATGGGCAGCATCTTTGCCACCTATTATTTCAAATACAATAATAGTTCCATTTGTTTTATCTTATGTGTATGGGGCGGAGGGTACTATTCCTTATCTTATGGTTACAGTTGCTATAGGCGAAATAATTTCCTGTGCAGTATTAGGTAACTTACTAAGAATTGCACTAAAACCTCATGAAAAGATATTCAAATTATAAATGATAATTTTTCTTATTTGTATTTTTGTGTAAATGTAATATAATAAAATAAGATGCAAATAATAAGGAGAGATATTTATGAATCTTAGCAGAAATGATGAATGTTGGTGTGGAAGCCACAAGAAATATAAAAAATGCCACTTAGCTCTTGATGAAAAAATAGAACATTACAAGCTAAAGGGTTGTTTAGTACCTTCTAGAAAAATAATTAAAAATGCAGAACAAATTGAAGGTATAAAAAAAAGTGCAAAAATTAATACTGCTGTACTTGATTTAGTAGCTAAAAATATAAAAGCTGGTATGAGTACAGAAGAAATTGATAAATTAGTTCATGATTTTACTGTATCACAAGGAGCTATTCCTGCACCTTTAAATTTTGAAGGTTTTCCTAAAAGCGTATGTACTTCAATTAATGATGAAGTTTGTCATGGTATACCAAGTCCAGATGTTATATTAGAAGAAGGAGATATTGTAAATGTAGATGTTTCTACTATATATAATGGATACTATTCTGATGCCTCAAGAATGTTTAAAATAGGACATGTACACGAAGATTTAGATAAACTTGTAAGAGTATCTAAAGAATGTTTAGATAAAGGTCTTGAAATGGCAAAACCTTGGGGATTTTTAGGAGATATTGCAGAAGCAGTTCAAACTCATGCAGAAGCTAACGGCTATTCTGTAGTAAGGGAATTTGGTGGTCACGGAGTAGGAATTGAATTCCATGAAGATCCTTTTGTTGCTCATGTAGGTAAAAAGGGAACAGATATGCTTTTAGTTCCTGGTATGATTTTTACAATTGAACCTATGATTAATATGGGTACAAAAGATATTTTTATAGATGCTGATAATGATTGGACTGTTCTTACAGAAGATGGTATGCCTTCTGCTCAATGGGAATATACAGTTTTAATAACAGAAGATGGTCATGAAGTATTAACTTATTAATATAATTAATTTTAAATATTTAATAAAGGACTACTACATTAAATTGTTAATTTTTAATGTAGTAGTTCTTTATTATTGGTAAATTAAACAATTTTCGTTAAAAGGTGATATAATTATTATATGTAATATTATAAGGAGTGAACTTTTATATGAATACATCCCTACAAAAGGCCTTACAAGATATGATTAATAATTATGGTCATTCTGTATTGAATGATAGTAATAAAATTATAGGAACTATAGCCGACTTTGTTCCAAATAACCTAAAAGAAAGAAAAATGATAAATATTGTAATTTATGAAAATATACCATCTAAACTTTTATGTGTAAAAGACGAAAATATTACTATAAAGGAAATTACTATAAATAGATGTATAAAGCAATTAGAAGATGAATATGGAATGAAGACTGATGTTGCAGAAAAAATAATAAATTACTTTGTTATTGCTTTAAATTATGGAATTATGAAAAATGGAGTTCTTTGTGAATTAAGTAAGAAATATTCTATAAAAAGTGATTATGATGATATTACAATTGAAGAATGCATAAAACTGGGAGAAGAAGATAATTTAAAAGTTCAGCTTTATTTAGGAAAACAGTATTTAAATGGTATCAGGGTAAAAAAAGACATAAAAAAGGCAATATACTGGTTTGAAAAAGCTAGCAAACAAAATGACTTAGTTGCATTATGTAATCTTGCAATATTAAGGCTTCAAGAAAAAAGAAGTAAAATGGAGGGGAAATTTTGATAGAATTTAAATATGGTCAAAAAATACAAATTGATCCAGGTGGTGAAGCTACAATTATAAGCAAACTTGGAGAAGGGGGACAAGGCATAGTATATAAGGTGGAATTTGCCGGAAAATGTTATGCTTTGAAGTGGTATAAAAGAAATAAAATAAAAGATGTAGAAAAATTTAGATTGAACTTAGAAAATAATATAAAGGATAAATCAGTATCTAAAAACTTTTTATGGCCCTTGTATATAACAAAAGGATTACAATATGATAGTTTTGGATATATTATGGATCTTAAGCCTAAAGAATACAGTGATTTTAAAGATATTTTAAATGCAAAAGTAACATTTTCTAGTTTAAATGCAATAGTTAATGCTACATTAAATATAGTAACTTCTTTTAGAGATCTTCATAGAGCAGGAAAAAGTTATCAAGATTTAAATGACGGTGGCTTTTTTATTAATACAAAAACAGGAGATATACTTATATGTGATTGTGACAATGTTGCACCTTATGGTGAAAACGTTGGAATAGCTGGAAAACCAGGGTATATGGCTCCAGAAATAGTAAGAGGAGAAAGTACTCCTAATATGCAAACAGATAAATTCTCTCTTGCAGTAATTTTATTTAAACTTTTATTTAGAGGTGATCCTTTAGAAGGAGAAAAGGTAATAAAAAGTGTTTGCCTTACAGAAGAAGCAGAAAGAAAACATTATGGATTAGAACCGATTTTTGTATATGATCCTCAAAATACTAGCAATAGACCTGTAAGGGGAGTTCATAATAATGTTATTAAGTTTTGGAAGATATTCCCTCAATATATAAAGGAGGCATTTATAACATCTTTTACTAAAGGAATTAACAATCCAGACGAAAGATTAATTGAAAACCAGTGGTTTAAATATTTTGTAAAGTTACGTAGTGAAATAATAACATGTAATTGTGGTTTCCAAAATTTTGTAAGTGGGTTTTTAAGTGATGATGATGGTAAAATTCATTGCTTAAAATGTAACAGAATATATACTAATCCTTTATTACTAAATATAAAGAAAATGCCAGTAGTACTTTTCCCTGGCAACAAATTATATGAATGTCATACAAAAAGTTTAAGTGATGATTATACTACTATAACTGGTGAAGTAATTCAAAATAAAATAAAGAAGGGGCTATTTGGCATTAAAAATTTATCTGACTCTACATGGACAGCTACACTGCCTAATGGGAAAACTCTTACAGTAGGTAAAAATTCTGTAGTTCCAATACTAATAGATACCTGCATAAATTTTGGAAATGATAACGAAGGAAATATTATAACAAGAGATAATTAACTTAACAATTAATTATTTAATTTAAGGAGTGATAATTTATGAGTAATGAAGAAAAAATGGCTAATCCTTTTGATGAGGCTGAAGAAATAGCAAAAAAATCTATGGTATTATTTTTTATAATAGATCAATCAGGAAGTATGGAAGGAAGTAAAATTGGAAGTTTAAATACTGCTATGGAAGAAGTTTTACCTGAAGTTAGAGACATTGGTGAAGCTGATGCAGAAATAAAGGTATGTGTTTTAACTTTTTCAAGTGGTTCTGAATGGATGTATAGTGAACCTATAGATATTGATAAATTCTCTTGGAAAAATGTTGAGGCAGGAGGTGTTACAGACCTTGGAGATGCCTTTGACAAATTAGCAGATAAATTATCTAGAAAAGAATTTTTAAAATCACCAAATGTATCTTTTGCTCCAGTTATGTTTTTAATGTCAGATGGTTTCCCAACTGATGATTATAAAGAAGGACTTGAAAGACTTAAGCAAAATAACTGGTATAAAGCAGGTATAAAAGTTGCTCTTGCCATTGGTGAAGGAGCAGACCAGGATGTTTTAGCAGAATTTACAGGAAGCAAAGAATCTGTTGTAACAGCATATAATGGAGAAGCTTTAGCAAAACTTATTAAGTTTGTAACAATAACTTCTTCACAAATAGGAAGTAAAAGTATGCAACTATCTACAGGTGATGAAGATGTAGTAACTAAACAACAAGTTGTTGAAGAACAAATTGTTGATATGGTAAATAGTGGTGAAATAAATAATGATTTTGAAGAAGGATGGTAAAAATAATATATTGGTAAAACTTATGAAATATATTGTAAAAAAAATCAATTCACCTTATGATGGTTTTTATATGAGCATACGAGGTTATAGTCATGTAATAAAAAATACTGTATGCCAGGATTATTCCAAAACATATTTTTCAAATGATCTTGCCATATGTATAACAGCAGATGGTCATGGAAGTTCAAAACATTTTAGAAGTAATAAAGGTTCAAAATTTGCTACCTTTGCAGCTTTAGAATCTATAAAAGCTTTTATGAAAGATAGAGAAAATTTTGATAATGAAATATGTGAAAATTCTAAGAAAGTTTTAAAGAAAATAGAATCCAATATTCTGTATAGGTGGAACAAAAAAGTTCTAAACCATTATAATTCTAATCCCTTAAGGGAAGATGAATTAGACAAGCTTCCTGATTGTAATAATATAAAAATCGAATCAATATATGGTTCAACTCTTATTGTAGGTGTAATAACACCAAAATATTGGTTTGGTATGCAAATAGGTGATGGAAGCTTGGTTACAATACTTAATGATGGTTGTACTAAAGAATTTATGCCTATAGATGAAAAATTAGTTGCAAATTTTACAACATCTCTTTGTGATAATGATGCTATAAATAATTTTAGAGATGTATTTAGTTTAAATGTTCCTTCTGCACTATTATCATCTACAGATGGTCTTATTAATTCTTTTAGAGATACAAATTCTTTTTTACGATTTAACAAAATGGTCATTACAGAAATTAAAAAAGATAAAAAGTCTAAAAAAGCATTAAAAAAGCATTTATTTAAAAGATCAGAAGATGGAAGTTTAGATGATATATCAATAGCTTCTGTATATGTAAAAAACAATTAATAAATTAAGACTACTAAAACTAAAAAGTAGTCTTTTTTATTACATTTTAATAAAAAAACAAAGTAATCATTTACACTAATATACATATTGTAGAAAAATTGAAAAATCAATGATATAATGTTTAAGGTTAATAAAAATAATGTAATAAGAAGGATTTTTTATATTTATTATTACTAAAATGTGATATAATTTTTATGTTATTATATATTTTGCATAATTTTTATTAAAAATACGATTAATACGACAACAATTATATAAGATAATACAATATATATTAAAAGGAGTGTATGGTTTTGGTAAAAAAGTTTAAAAGAGTGCTAGTTGCTAATAGAGGTGAAATAGCAATAAGAATATTTAGAGCTTGTCATGAATTAGGAATTCGTACAGTTGCTATTTATTCTGAAGAAGATAAACGTGCACTATTTAGAACAAAAGCTCATGAAGCATATTTAATAGGAAAAAATAAAGGCCCAGTTGAAGCTTACTTAAATATGGATGAAATTATTAATTTAGCATTAAAAAAACATGTTGATGCAATACATCCAGGATACGGTTTTTTATCTGAGAACCCTGAATTTGCAAAAAGATGTGAAGAAGCTGGAATAGAATTTATAGGACCTAAACATGAAATGATGGAAAATTTAGGTGATAAAATCCAATCTAAATTAGTAGCTGAAAAAGTAGGAGTTCCTGTAATTCCTGGAGTTGAAAAAGCTATTGAAACTGAAGAAGAAGCACTAGAAGCTGCTAAAGTATGTGGTTATCCTGTAATGGTTAAAGCTGCTGCTGGTGGTGGTGGTAGAGGTATGAGAATAGTTCATTCAGAAGAAGAACTTCTACCTGCATTTAGAAATGCTAAAAATGAAGCTAAAAAAGCCTTTGGAATAGATGATATGTTTATCGAAAAATACATAGAAGGACCAAAACACATAGAAATCCAAGTACTTGGTGATAAATATGGAAATATAGTTCATTTATATGAAAGAGATTGTTCAATTCAAAGAAGACACCAAAAAGTTATTGAATTTTGTCCAGCTCTTGCATTATCTGAAGAAAAGAGAAAAGAAATTTGCGATGATGCATTAAAAATAGCAAAATCTATGAATTATAGAAGTGCTGGTACATTAGAATTCTTAGTTGATACTCATGGAAATCACTATTTTATTGAAATGAACCCAAGAATTCAAGTTGAACATACTATTACAGAAATGGTAACTGGAATAGATATTGTTCAAAGTCAAATACTTATAGCAGAAGGATATAAATTAGATTCTCCTGAAGTTAACATAAAATCACAAGATTCTATAACAACTAGAGGTTATGCTATACAATGCAGAATAACTACAGAAGATCCTTCAAATAATTTCTCACCTGATACAGGAAAAATAGATGTATATAGAAGTGGTGCTGGATTTGGTATAAGACTTGATGGTGGAAATGGATTTGCAGGTGCCGTAATAACTCCATATTATGATAGTCTACTTGTTAAATCTACTGCTTATGCAAGAACATTTGAAGATACAGTAAGAAAAGCTATAAGAGCAATAAAAGAAATGAATATTACAGGGGTAAAAACTAATATTGATTTCTTAATAAATGTTTTAAATAATGAAACATTTAAGAAAGGAATGTGTGATACAAACTTTATATCAGATAATCCTCAATTATTTGATATTAATCCAAGAACTGATGACGAATCTAGAATTCTTAAATTTACTGGTAATACAATAGTTAATGTATCAAAAGGTATAAAACCAGAATATGATGTACCACCAATTCCAAAAGTTACTCATGATGATGTTAAAAACTTAAGAGGAACTAAACAATTATTAGACGAAAAGGGACCAGAAGCTGTTAGAGACTGGGTTAAATCTCAAAAGAAATTATTATTAACAGATACAACAATGAGAGATGCTCAACAATCATTACTTGCTACAAGAGTAAGAAGCAGAGATATGATAAATATTGCTAATGCAACAGCTTTATATGGAAATGATTTATTCTCACTTGAAATGTGGGGTGGAGCAACATTTGATACATCTTACAGATTCTTAAAAGAATCTCCTTGGAAAAGACTTGAGGAATTAAGAAAGAGAATACCAAATGTAATGTTCCAAATGCTTATTCGTGGTGCTAATGGTGTAGGATATAAAAATTATCCTGATAATGTAATAAAATCATTTATAAAAGAATCTGCTGAAAGTGGAATAGATGTATTTAGAATATTCGATTCATTAAACTGGTTAAAAGGAATAGAAGTATCATTAGAAGAAGTATTAAAATGCAATAAAGTTGCAGAAGTTGCTCTTTGCTATACTGGTGATATTCTAGATGAATCAAGAGATAAATATACATTAGATTATTACGTTAAGAAAGCTAAAGAAATTGAAAAAATGGGAGCACATATTTTAGGAATTAAAGATATGTCAGCACTTTTAAAACCATATGCAGCTAAAAAGCTTATTACAGCTCTTAAAAATGAAATAGAAATTCCAATACATCTTCATACACATGATACTACTGGTAATGGAGTTGCTACAGTATTAATGGCTGCAGATGCTGGAGTAGATATAATAGATACTACTTATAACAGTATGTCAGGACTTACTAGTCAGCCAGCTCTTAATTCAATTGTTGCAGCTTTAGAAAACACTTCAAGAGATACAGGCTTTGATTTAGCTGGAATACAAAAATTATCAGATTATTGGGATGCTGTAAGACCTGTTTATAGTGAATTTGAATCTGATTTAAAATCTGGTAGTGCAGAAATTTATAAATTCGAAATTCCAGGTGGTCAATATTCAAACTTAAAACCTCAAGTAGAAAGCTTTGGTTTAGGTAACAAATTTGATGATGTTAAGAAAATGTATAAAGATGTTAATATGATGCTTGGTGATATAATAAAAGTTACCCCATCATCTAAGATGGTAGGAGATCTTGCAATATTTATGGTTCAAAATGATTTAACACCAGAAAATATTGTAGAAAAGGCTAAGAATTTAGCATTCCCTGATTCTGTTGTTTCATACTTTAAAGGAATGATGGGTCAACCAGAAGGAGGATTCCCAAAAGATCTTCAAAATATTGTTTTAAAAGGAGAAAAACCTATTACAGTGCGCCCTGGAGAATTATTACCTCCAGAAGATTTTGATAAAATAGCACAACATCTAAAGGAAAAATTCAAATTTGATCCTTCAAATAAAGATATTTTAAGCTATGCATTATATCCAGATGTATTTGAAGATTTCATTAAATTTGTTATGGAATACGGTGATGTTTCTAGAATGGGAAGTGATGTATTCTTCCATGGCTTAAAAGAAGGAGAAACATCTGAAATTGAAGTTGCAGAAGGTAAAACTTTAATAGTACAACTTATAAGTATGGGCAAGCTTGATAATGAAGGTTATAGAACACTTGAATTTGAAGTTAACGGAAATAGAAGAGAAATTAAAGTTAAAGACAAAACTGAAAGAGCTCTTGTTTCTGTAAATGATGAAAATTCTATAAAGATGGCTGATCCTGATAACAATCTTGAAATAGGTGCCGGAATACCTGGTTCAATAATAAAAGTTCTTGTTAAAGAAGGAGATAATGTTAAAGAAGGTGACAGTTTAGCTGTTATTGAAGCCATGAAAATGGAAACTAACATTGTTGCTTCAGCAGATGGTGTTATTGAGAAAGTTTATATTACAGAAGGACAACAAGTTAAATCTGGAGAATTATTAATAAAAATAAAGTAAATTTATATTTACATAAAGCTTTATTTAGATTTATTCTAAATAAAGCTTTATTATTTTTTAAATTTTATTTATAATATATTATGAAGCTTAGATATACTTTTTTAAGAAATAACAAGTATTATCTGTTAGAAATTGAGTTACAATAATTTTATTAAGAATAATAAGGAGAAGAGAGTTGTTATATGGCTATTAAAGATAAATTGCCTCTAAAATATGCAGTGGATATTACAGAAGATGTTAACTTCAATAAAAATTACGATATAATAACCTTAAGTCTTAACAAAGAGACTTATAGTCAAGATGAAATGGCTTATTTGATAGAAAAATCCATTGATAAAATATTTGTTAAAACAAGTAATTCATATATTACACTCTCAAAAGAAGAAATTCATAAAATTGATATTACAAATCAAAAAATTATAATTAAAATACCTGTTAACTATAAAAAGTCATATACTACAGTAAAAAATAAATTAAAAAATACAAAAATCAGTGTGGAAACTAATGAAAACATATCTTTAACTTCTGATGATTTGGAGGATTTAATTATTCACTCATCACAAAACACATCATCTTCCTATGGATATGGATTAGAATTAATATAAATTTTAATAATTAACTAATGGAGTTGAATTTATATTTGATTTATGCATTTCATTCAAATTGGACAAAACCCTATATGATAAATAATAAATCATTTATGTATGCCATGGATGATTTTGCAATTTTAACAACTATTCTTTCAGCACTAAAGTGGCGAGAAAAAAATGGAAAAATAAAAATGATTACAGATGAAGCTGGAGCAGAATTTTATAAAAGTCACCAAATGACTGATTTATGGGATTTGGGAATAGAAGTGATCTTAGACAATGTAATTCCTCAAAATATTGATGCAAAAAATTTATGGGCAGCAGGTAAAATATATTCTTTAAAACACACAAAAAATCCTTGTGCCATGATTGATACAGATATGATTATATGGGAATCTATATATAATAAAATTAAATTTTCAAAATTATCTGTAATTCATAAAGAACCTTTAAATGAAAATTATCCAAACAAAAATTATTTTTCAATGAATGATACATTTAAATTTCATAAAGATTTAAATTGGAATATTGAACCTGTTAATACTTCCTTTATGTATATAAATAGTGTTTTATTAAAAGAATATTATGTAAATTCATCAATTGAATTTATGACATCTATTAAACAATGCAATAGTCCAATTAAGGAAATGATTTTTGCAGAACAAAGGCTCCTTTCTATGTGTGCAGAAAAGCTTAATATAAATGTAAATTCTCTTTATACCCTTAGAGAGCTTTTATATAAAAATCAAAAATATTTTACTCACCTTTGGGGATTAAAATCTGTCCTATTAAAAAATAGAAAAGCTAGAGAAAATTTTTGCTTGAAATGCATTAATAGGATAATTTCTGACTTTCCTGAATATGAATACTTAATTGCAAATAATTATGAATTTAAGGATTATTATATTAAGTATAAAATTATGCATCCTTAAAAACTAGTAAAATACAAGTAAATTTAGTATAATATATTTATTGAATATAAATAATAATAGAGAGTAGGGGAAATACATGAAGAAAATAATATTTAAAGGTGCTGGAGTTGCAATTGTCACCCCAATGCTTAATAATGAAGAAATTAATTATGAAGAATTAAAAAGATTAATTGATTTTAATATTGAAAATGGTACTGATGCAATTATTATAACTGGAACTACAGGTGAATCAGCTACATTAACTGATGAAGAACATAAACAGGCAATTAAATTTACAGTAGATTATGTAAACAAAAGAATTCCAGTAATTGCCGGAACTGGATCAAATGATACTAATTATGCAGTTCAATTATCTCAATTTGCAGAAAAAGTTGGAGCTGATGGACTTCTTATAGTAACACCTTATTATAATAAAACAACACAAAAAGGATTAATTGATCACTTTACTTATATAGCCGATAGAGTCAATACTCCAATTATTTTATATAATGTTCCTTCTAGAACTGGAGTAAACATAAAACCAGAAACATATTTAGAATTGTCTAAGCATAAAAATATAGTTGCAGTAAAAGAAGCTAGTGGTGACATTTCTGCAGTTCTTAAAATTAAAGCATTATGTAAAGATAATTTAAATATATATTCAGGAAATGACGATCAAATTGTTCCTATGCTATCTCTTGGAAGTTTAGGTGTAATATCTGTTCTTTCAAATGTGGCACCTAAGGAAACTAGTGAAATATGTAAATCATTCTTTAATGGTGATGTAAAGAAAAGTTTAGAACTTCAAACAAAGTATTTAGATTTAATAGATGCTTTATTCTGTGAAGTAAATCCAATACCAGTTAAAACAGCTTTAAATTTAATGGGATTTAAAGTGGGAAATTTAAGAAGACCATTAGTTTCAATGGAAGAATCTAACTTAAATACGTTAAAGGAAGCCTTAAAAAATCATAACTTAATATAGTTTTTTTAGGAGGGTATAATTTATGAAAAAAATTAGAATAGCAAAGTGCTTAACACTTATGGCCGCAGGAGCTTTTTGCGCATTAGCTATATTAGGTTCTAAATCTACAGATAATAACAAAGATACTGAAAACAATAATACTGATAATTCTGAATCTAAAAATAATGATAATAAGGATCAAGAACAATTAATTCTAACAAAATCAGAAAATAATAATCCTACAGCTTTTATTAAAGTTAAAGACCTAGGTGTTATGGAATTTGAATTATATCCTTCCGTAGCTCCAAATACAGTAAATAATTTCATATATCTTGCTAATTCTGGTTTCTATGATAATTTACTTTTTTATAGAATAATAAAAGATTTTTGTATACAAGGTGGAAGTCCTAATAATTTATCATCAGGTAAACCTGATTATTCAATAAAAGGCGAATTTGACTCAAATGACATACATAATGATTTATCTCATAAAAAAGGAACTATTTCTATGGCACGATTAAGTGATAAAGATTCTGCAGGAAGTCAATTCTTTATTACTACAAGTAATTGTACAGATTTAGATGGAAATTATGCTGCATTTGGTAGAATTACTAATGGTATTGATATATTAATGAATATAAATAATTTTGAAACTGATGAATTAAATGATAGACCATTAAAAGATGTAGTTATAGAATCAATTTCTGTAGATACTAAAGGTTTAACTTATTCATTACCAGAGAAAATATAATAGTTATTGCAAAAAAGGAAGCCTATTTAAGCTTCCTTTTTGTTTTTATTTAAATTCAATTTTATATTCCTTAAGCCAATAGTTAATTTGAATTAAATAAGCTATAAGCTGAGGACCTGTCATAAGTTGACCATACCATGGAGTCTTGTAAGATGATCCTTTTGTTTTTACTATTTCAGAAACAACATTTGTATCTATTAAATCAAGTATAGGTGATGTAGGATCCTTTAAAATATTTTGCATTTCCTTGCATACTAAGCTTGTATATATAGGATTATGAGTTTTAGGATAAGGGCTCTTTTTTCTATAAATAATGTCTTCTGGTAATATTCCCTCTAGAGATTTTCTAAGAAGTCCTTTTTCTCTTCCTTTTAATAACTTTATATTTCTTGGTATATTAAAAGCATATTGTACAATTCTATGATCTGCAAAAGGTACTCTTACTTCAAGACTATTCATCATACTCATTCTATCTTTTCTATTTAGTAAAGTTAACATAAACCAGTTAGTATTTAATACAAATAATTCTCTCATTCTATGTTCTTCTTTAGATTCATTAGGCAAATGTGGTGTCATTTTTAAGGTATTTAAATAACATTCATTTGCATATTCTTCAATTTTTAACTTTTTTAAATCATTATTTAATATAGCATATCTATCTTTTATAAACCTTGCCCAAGGAAAAGTATTTGAATTAATTAATTCATCTCTGGTAAACCAAGGGTAGCCACCAAATAATTCATCTGCACATTCTCCAGATAAGGCTATAACAAAGTCTTCTCTAACCTTCTTGCAAAATAATAATAAAGATGAATCAACGTCTACCATACCTGGAAGGTCACGACCTATTACTGCATCTTTAAGGGCATTTTTCAAATCTTCATGATTTAAAATAACAGTCCTATGATCAGAATTTATAAACTTTGCCATTTCTTCAGCCCAATATTGATCAGAAGTTGGCTGAAACAATGATGCCTTAAAATACTTATCATTATCTTCATAATCAATAGAATAAGTAGTAAGTTTTTTGCCTTTCTTTTTAAATTCAGAAGCTGCTATTGCAGATATTGCAGAGGAATCAAGACCTCCAGATAAAAAAGTACAAAGAGGAACATCACCAACTAATTGTCTTTTTACTGCATCTATAAGCAAATTCCTTGTATGATAAATTGTTTCTTCTAATGTTTCATTATGAGGTTTTGCTTCTAAATTCCAGTATTTATCTATTCTTATCATATCTTTTTTAAATATAAAATATTCTGCTGGTTTAAGTTCTTTTATATCTCTATAAACACATGTACCAGGTTTTACTGCAGGTCCAAGAGAAAATAGAGCTGTAAGTCCTTCTTTATCTACCACAGGTTTAACTTTAGGATGCTTCAAAATTGCCTTTATTTCTGATGCAAATATAAGTTCTTTATCAATTATTGAATAAAATAGGGGTTTTACTCCCATTTGGTCTCTTGCAAGTATAATCTGTTCATTTTTACTATCATATATAGCAAAAGCAAAAATTCCATTTAATTTTTTTAAAAAATCATTACCATAATAAATATATGAAGCTAAAATAACTTCTGTATCACTATAAGATTTAAATTTAAATCCTTTAGATAATAGGTCTTTTCTAATATCCTCTGTATTATATAATTCACCATTATATACAATAACATAATCATTGCCATCAATGTTTTTTATCATTGGTTGGCTGCCACCTTCAGGATCAACAACTATAAGTCTTTTGTGCCCAAAAAGAACATTTTTGCTTGTATAATAGCCAGAGCTGTCAGGACCTCTCTTACTTAATGTGTTATTCATATTTTCTAAAACATGTTTATCTAATTCAATATTTTTATTAAAGTTTATGATACCAGCAATTCCACACATAATTTTCCTCTTTTCTTCTATAGTTTTAATTAGTACAATATATACAAATCTCTTTTATATTGTTACCAGAGATAACCATAATTATATGTCTTATAAACTAAAACTTTATCACTTTAGCAAATTAAATCGATAAATTCATTTAAATCTATTTAAATATTAACAAGATATGCTATAATGGTAATATATTAAAAAAAAGGGGCGATTAGCTTGAATAAATTTTGGAATGAAACAACAAAAAATATTGATCCATACGTGCCTGGTGAACAACCTCAGGATAAGAAATATGTAAAACTAAATACAAACGAAAATCCTTATCCCCCTTCTCATAAAGTTATTGAAGCTATGAACAAAGCAGTTAATGAAGATTTAAAACTTTATCCGGATCCATGTTCTAAAAAACTTATAAATGCCATAGCTAATTTTTACAATTTAAATGAAGATCAAATATTTGTAGGAAATGGTTCTGATGAAGTATTGGCATTATCATTTTTAACTTTTTTCTCTAAAGATAAGAAAGTTTTATTTCCAGATATAAGTTACTCTTTTTATATTGTATATGCTAAATTCTTTAATGTTAGCTATGAAGAAATAAGTGTAACTGATAACTTTGAAATAGATTTAGATAAATTTATTTCAAAGGAGGGTGGAGTAATACTTCCAAATCCTAATGCACCAACAAGCAAATTTATAAGTACACAGGATTTAGAAAAACTTCTTATTGCAAAGAAAGATTCAATAGTAATTATTGATGAAGCTTATATTGATTTTGGTGGGGAAAGTATGGCTAAATTTATTAATAAATATCACAATTTATTAGTTATTCAAACTTTTTCAAAATCACGTAATTTAGCTGGAATAAGAGTTGGATTTGCTATGGGAAATAAAGAACTTATTGAAGGTTTAAATAGAGTTAAAAACAGTTTTAATTCATATACATTAGATAGAGTAGCTCAAGCAGGTGCCTGTGCAGCAATAGAAGATAAAGAATACTTTGAAGAAACAAGAAATAAAATAATTAAAACTAGAGAGAAATCTGCAAAAGATTTAAAATCTTTAGGTTTCCATGTTTTAGATTCAAAATCAAACTTCTTATTTGTTTCCCATAAAAATATACCAGGAGCTAAATTATATGAAGAATTAAAAAGCAGGGGAGTTCTTGTAAGACATTTTAGTAATCCTAAAATTGATAATTATTTAAGAATAACAATTGGAACAGATAAAGAAATGGATACATTAATTAATACCATAAGAGAAATATTAAAATAATTAATACCCTTATTTAGCAAAATAATTGTTAAATAAGGGTATTTTTTATGACAATATGATATAATAAATTATGTAAAATTTACTTTAAAAGATAATTATATTTACGTAAATATGGAGGATAAAAGTGAAGGCAGTTATTTTTGATATGGATGGTTTAATGTTTGATACTGAATCTTTAGTAGTAAAAGGTTGGGATTATGCTGGGGAAAAATTAGGTGTGGGAAAACTTGGATATATGGTTAATAAAACTTTAGGTGTTAATCATGAAAAAACAAAAGAAATTTTTTATGAAGATTTTAAGGATGCTGTTGATGTAGAAAAATTAACAGAAATCACTAGAGAATATGTTTATGCATATTACGATAAATATGGAACACCAGAAAAGCCTTATCTTCATGAAGTTTTAAATTTCTTAAAAGAGAATAATTTTAAACTAGCAGTTGCTTCATCTTCAAGAAAGCAAACAGTTTTAAAACATTTAAAAAGTGCAAATATACTAGATTATTTTCAAGCAATAATATGTGGCGATATGATTTCTAATAGCAAGCCTCATCCTGAAATTTATTTAAAAGCTTGCGAAGCTCTTAATGAAGATCCTTCTAATTGTTACGCTTTAGAAGATTCTCCAAATGGTATAAGATCTGCTCATGCTGCTAAAATGGTTCCCATTATGATACCAGACTTAATAGAACCTAATGAAGAAATAAAAAAATTATATAAAGTTAAATTAAATTCTTTAGGGGAATTTATTACATATATAAAAAATAATCCATCATAAAAATACGGAGTTACATATGAATAGAAAATTATCAGATAGGTTGTCAATTCAAAAATTAGCAGATCAAAATCAAACAGAAGATAAAAATAGCAATTTAGAAATATTAAAAAGAAATAGAGATAAAAATGTAGATACATATATAATTGAATTAGATACACTTACAGCTGGAATTGCAAATTTAACACAGGACAACAAAGTAAATGTATATATAGGTCGTGCAGAATCCCAAAATCAATCTATAAATATTAATGAATTTAATTCAAAATTTATAATTATGGATGATTATAGTTATTCTAATAACAATTTATAAAAGCAAGGTTTAAAAGCCTTGTTTTTTATTGATTAAATTTCTCCAATTTTTTATTTTGTATTTTAAAAAAGTGTACAAGAATATGATTTTATTTAAAGTTGAAATGTTTTTTTGTGAAATTGCCCATATAAAAACTTTATAAAAGATCTTACAAATAAAATAACATATAAAAATTTAAAGAGAGTGTATAAAAAGATTAAAAAACATAGCACATAATTGCAGTTATGTGCTATGTTGTGGTAAAATAAATATAAAGAGAGGTGTAAACATGAAAAATGATGAATTAGACTATAAAAACTTAGTAATAAACTTAGAAGACTTTAGAGATGATAATATTTTAAACGAAGAATATCCTGAATGCGTTAATGATTATATTAAATATATGGACACTATAAAAGGCAGCTCAAAAAATACAATAAATAGTTATGTAATGGATATAATTATAATGTTAAAGTTTTTAAAATATAAAAAAGGTTTAGTTGAAAAAAACATTAATTTTAAAGATATAAATGTCCATGATATTACAAATGATTTTTTGAATAAAATAACTTTAGACGATATGCATTCATTTTTAATATTTGAAAAAAGATATTTTGATAATGGAAATTCTACAATTGCACGTAAAGTTGCCAGCATGAGATCATTCTTTAAATATCTAAATCAAAAAGCAAAAATTATCAAAAATAATTATACAGACGAATTAGAAAGACCTAAAATTGGTAAAAGAAAACCTAAATACATGAATTTAGATGAAGCCAATTCTTTACTAAATTCTATAGATAGTCGTAATTTCGAAAGAGATTTTCTTATTGTTACATTATTTTTAAACTGTGGCATGAGACTTGCAGAACTTTGCAGCATAAAAATTACAGATATTAAAGATGATACTATAAGAATAATTGGTAAAGGAAATAAGGAAAGAACTGTTTATTTAAATGAAGCTTGCCTCAAAGCCATTGAAAATTACAAGCCAATTAGAGCCAAGCTTCTTCACAAAAAAAATATAACCAATCAAGATGCACTAATTATTTCTGAACGTGGAAATGCCATTGCAAGAAGAACCGTTCAAGAAGTTATAGAAAACCAACTTAAAAAGGCAGGTTTGAGTGGCAAAGGCTACTCCACTCACAAACTTCGTCACACTGCAGCTACATTAATGTACAAATATGGTGATGTAGATATACTTGTTTTACAAGAAATTTTAGGGCACGAAAGTGTTTCTACAACACAAATATACACTCATACAGATAACGACATGTTAAGAGAAGCTGTAAAGGTAAATCCTCTTAATATTAGTAAAGAATAAAAATTAATTAATAATTATAGATTGTATTTAAAATTTAATCTTTCAACTTGCAATCTATAATTTTTTGCGAATATTTTCTATACACATAACAAACATTATGTAAAGTAGTCTTATAAAATTTGAGAGAAATAATTTTTATTACTTCTCTCAAAAATATTTATCCCAAAATAGGATTTCCTAAAATTCCATTTAATTTATTTAAGATATCTTTATTATTTCCATCATATATAACAATCAATCTGCCTTTTTTGTATATATGTGCTTCAGAATTCCATTGAACTATAGCATCATTAATTCTATTTCCATTATCTTTTATAGAATTAATATCTTTCTCTATATCAGCTTCACCTTTTGTATCATACTCATAGACATATATAGAATCATCCCCTATTTTGTATCCATATCTATCAGCAGTAAAATACTCTGTTTTATTTTCAAATTCAGCGGTTTCAATGCCATCATTTTTTAAACTTGCAATAAAATCATCTTTTGAATATTCCATAGATGTATCTGTAACCTTGTTATATAAAGACTCACCAGCATTTTTTACATTGTCAGTTAAATGCTCTGCTCCTTCTTCTAGATTATTTGTTCCTTCTTCTATATCTTCTTTTGCACCTTCAGTTGTATTATTACAACCACATCCAAGTAAAAATGTTGAAGCAACTACTCCACTACATAATAAAGATAATATTGTTTTTTTAGTTATCATAAAAATCACCTCACAACTTACTATTTCAAATGTATTATTAGCAGTGCAAGGTGATTTTATTCATTAATTAAAATCTTTATTTTTATTTGTTTTTTTAATTTGCCTAAGCCCTGGAAAAACTTCATTTGTTATTTCTTCTAATTCCTCATCATCAAGACTTTCACTATAATCTATATGGTCAAAAGCATCTTCATATTCATTATCTTCTAAATCCTGTGACTTAATAACACCTTCATTTATAAGTTTTTCATATTCTTTTTCTAAAAGTTCATCATTAGATATGTTATCATCTTCTTCAGCAGCCTTTAAGCTTTCAAGTTCCTTTTCATATTCTTCCATAAGAACATTATTTTCTTTAACATCTTTAGCTATATCTTCTATTTTTATAGCTCTAATATCTACCCCTTCCATTTCAAGGCACTTACCACAATTATCACATATTTTATTTTCATAGATGTCACAATAATCGTCATCTGTATACTTCATATATAAATAACACCACCTAAAATATTAAATAAACTTAATTATATATTACATCAAATTATATCAAAGTAAAATAAAATAATCAACTTACTTTACATAATATTTATTATATAACATTATATAATAAAAAAATATCTGTATAAAACTTAAACCTTATACAGATATTTAATATTAAACTAATTAATTTTTATAACTCTTTTTGCAATGCTTACTGCATGGTCAGATATTCTTTCTATATTAGTTAATAAATCTAAGTAAACAACTCCAGAATCTATAGTACATTGATTATTATTTAATCTATGCATATGTTCTTCTCTGTACTTTTTATCAAGTTTATTAACTTCTTCTTCAGACTCTAAAGATTTATTTGCCAAATCAACATTATTTTCTTTCATAGATTCCAAAGCTAATTCATATGTTTTTAATGCTTGAGAATAGAAATTTTCTATTTCTTTAATACCTTCTAGAGATATATTTACATTGTTTTTCAAACATCCTTCAGCTAATTCAGCTACATTTTCTGATAAATCTCCTATTCTCTCAATGTCGTTTACTGTATGAAACAATAAGTCAACAGACATTCGCATTTTTTCATCTAAGGATTTATTAGATAATTTAATAAGATAACTGATTATTTTTTTCTGTTCTTTATTTATAAGTTTTTCTTTTTCAAAGGTATTATCTATATCCTTTTGTGATCTTTTTGTAACACCTAATACTGCACTTGTATAACTTTCTTTTGCTTTTAATCCCATTCTTAAAGCTTCTCTTATAATATTAGCATAAGCTATAGCTGGAGTTTCAAGCATTCTTCCATCGATATATTTTGTAGTATTTTTACCTTCTTTTTCTTCTGGTTTTTCTGGTATTAAGAACATAACTAACTTAACTATATACTTAGAAAATGGCAGAAGAATAGCTACATTAACTAAATTAAATAAAGTATGAGCATTTGCAATTTGTCTTGCTGTATCATTAGGATCTATATATTCAACAATCATTCTTATTGGAATATTTAAAACAAGCATAAACAAAATTGTTCCTACTATATTAAAACACAAATGCATTGTAGCAGCTCTTTTGGCATTTCTATTTGCCCCAAGACTTGATAAAAGTGATGTTGTACAACTACCAATATTGTCACCATATAAAACAGGTAATGCAGCACTTAATGGCATTAATCCTTGTGATGAAAGAGCTATTAATATACCCATTGATGCACTAGAACTTTGTAAAATAGTAGTAAGCAAAAATCCAGCAATTAAGGCAAGTATTGGATACTTTGCAAGATAAGCAAGTGCATTTTTAAAAGCTTCATATTCTGACAAAGGCGCTAAAGCATCTTTCATGAAATTCATACCAATAAACAATATTGCAAAACCAATTAATATTTCAGAAATATTTTTTAACTTTGGCTTTGACTTAGAGCCAATCATATATAAGACTATACCAATTCCTAATGCAACAGATGATAATATACTAACATCAAAAGACACTAGCTGAGCTGTGACAGTAGTACCAATATTAGCACCCATTATAACTCCTATAGCCTGATATAAACTCATTATACCAGCGTTAACAAAACCAACTACCATAACCGTGGTTGCTCCACTACTTTGAATTATACCAGTAACTACAGCACCTACTAAAACTCCCATAAGCTTATTACTTGTCAAAAGTCCAATAGCTTTTTCAAGCTTAGGACCTGTAGATTTTTGTAAGCCATCTCCCATTACACTAATACCATATAGAAATAATCCAAGGCCACCTATAAGACTTATTAATATGTACAAAAATCTTTCCTCCTAATATCTATATTTATTTTTAAATAGATTTTACCACTTCTTTATTTTAATATAATATTTAAATCTATTCAATTATTTTTTTACATAGATTTATGATAAATTTTACTTAATTTATAAAGTTACTTTACAATATACTCTTTCATTAACTATATTTTTATTACTTATAATAAAAAATATACATACTTATGCTTATTTCTCTTTGTAATAGCAAAAAAAGACTATCACATTTTTTAAGTGCAATAGCCTTTATTTTTTATAACAATTCTATAATAGTAATAATTTTATTAAGAATATTATTGCTAAAATAATCATAACAACTGATACTTTTTTCTTTTCCTTACTTATAAGATTAGATAATAATCCAATAACAACATATGATAAAACTCCAAATGTTAATCCATCGCCTATACTATAAGTAAGTGGCATTAATGCAATTGTCATAAAAGCTGGTATTCCTTCTGTTAAATCTTCAAAATCTATATTCTTAACAGCACCTACCATTAAAAATCCAACATAAATTAAAGCTGGTGCAGTTGCACAAGAAGGAATTGCAATAAATATTGGAGATAAAAACATTGATAAAATAAAAAATATACCTGCAAATACTGCTGTCCAACCAGTTCTTCCTCCAGCAGCAACTCCTGTGGAACTTTCAACATATGTAGTTACTGTAGAAACTCCAAGGCATGCTCCTGCAGTTGTTCCTATAGCATCTGCCATTAAAGCTTTACTAACACGTGGTACCTTTCCATTTTCATCTAACATTCCTGCTCTTGATGTAACACCAACTAAAGTCCCTATTGTATCAAAGAAATCAACAAATAAAAATGTAAGTACTATACTAATAAATGATGCGACTGTTTCAGGATTAATCATATAATTAAAATCAATTTTACCTGCTATTGGAGCTATACTTTCATATTTGAATATTCCTTGTGGAAGGTATATTCCTAATGCATTTGCATAATATGGATCATATAATGCATATCCCCATGCAAGTAATGTTGAAGTTGCTATACCAATAAGTATGGCTCCTTTAACTTGCTTTTTTTCAAGTATAGCAATTACTATAAATCCAGCAAGAGCTATTAAAACTGTAGGCATTTTAAAATTTCCAAGAGCTACTAATGTACTTTCATCTGCTACTACAAGATTTGCTCCTTTAAAGCCTATTAATGCAATAAATAAGCCAATACCAGCTGTAACTGCATGCTTCATATTTATTGGAATAGCATTTACAACAGCTTCTCTAACCTTAAATAAGGATAATAATATAAATATTATACCTTCTACAAAAACAGCTGTTAATGCAACTTCCCATGATATATTTTGCTTTATTACTACTGTATATGCAAAATAAGCATTTAATCCCATTCCAGAAGCTAAAACAAAAGGAAGATTTGCATATACTCCCATAATAATAGTTGCAAAACCAGCTGAAAGACAAGTTGCTGTAACTACAGCTCCTGCATCCATGCCTGTAGCACCAAGAATATTAGGATTAACAGCTATAATATATGCCATTGTAATAAAAGTAGTTAATCCTGCTAAAAATTCTTTTTTAAAATCAAGCTTTTTGTTATCATTATCTAAAATAGATAAAAAATTGTTTTTTTTCATGTTGTCACCTCTTAAAAAAACTTTACACGCTATTATACTACACTTTAATAAAATAAAAAAGTCAATTATTTACACGAAATATACTTATGAAAATGGGAACATAAGTTTGATATATAATCATTGTTATGGTATACTCTAATTAATAGAATACTAGAAAGGAGCTTTTACTTTAATTAATTTTTAAAGTAAAAAAATATTATATGGGAAGTAATGATAAACAATCTGAAATATATAATTTCTTAAAAGTTTATACAGAAACAAAAGGTTATCCACCTTCTGTACGTGAAATATGTGAAGCTGTTTCTCTTAGTTCTACTTCTACTGTTCATGGTCATTTAAAAAGATTAGAAAAAAAAGGACTTATAAAAAGAGATCCTACTAAACCTAGAGCCTTAGAAATTGTGGAACTTCATGAAAACAAAAAAGAAATGGTAAATATACCTATTATAGGAAAAGTTACTGCAGGTATGCCTATTCTTGCAACAGAAAATATAGAAGATACTTTTCCGCTTCCACTTGATTACATAAGTCATAATAAAGAATTATTTATGCTTAGAGTATCTGGTGAAAGTATGATAAATAAAGGAATAAATAATGGCGATTTAGCTATTATTGAAAAATGTAGCACTGCAAAAAATGGTGACATTATTGTAGCTCTTATAGAAAATGAAGCTACTATAAAAACCTTCTATAAAGAAAAAAACCACATTAGACTTCAACCTGAAAATGATACAATGGATCCAATTATTGTTCCTAATTGTAGCATCTTAGGAAAAATTGTAGGGCTTTATAGAAAATATTAAAAAAACTTATGGCTAGCAATTAAAAACTACTAGTCATAAGTTTTTTTACTTGTTTCTTAAATTCAACCCCTAAAAACTCATACATAAGAATTTGTTTATATTAAATACGTATTTCATTAGCTAATGGCATATACAAACATATGTTCCTTATGGTATATTAATAATATAGAAATATAAAAGGAAGAATGAGTATGGATAATAATAGAATCTATGTATCAATTGATTTAAAATCATTTTATGCTTCTGTTGAATGTAGAGAACGAAATCTTGACCCATTAACTACTAACCTTGTTGTTGCAGATAATAGTAGAACAAACAAAACCATTTGTCTTGCTGTTTCACCATCATTAAAATCTTATGGAATCCCTGGAAGGCCAAGATTATTTGAAGTTATTCAAAAAACTATGCAAATAAATTCTATGCGAAAGCAGAGGGCACCATATAAAACTTTTAATGGTTCATCATTTAATAATGTTGATCTGAAAACAAATCCATCATTAGAATTAAAATATATTATTGCTAAACCACAAATGGCTTTATATATGAAATATAGTACAAAGATCTATAAAATATATTTAAAATATATTGCGCCAGAAGATATTCATGTATATTCAATAGATGAAGTATTTATAGATGTTACTGCATATTTAAAAACATATAAAATGTCAGCCCATAATTTTACTAAAATGATTATTCAAGATATACTTGATACAACTGGAATAACTGCTACTGCTGGAATAGGAACGAATTTATATTTATGTAAGGTAGCAATGGATATAGTAGCAAAACATACTGAAGCAGATAAAAATGGAGTAAGAATTGCAGAACTTGATGAAATGTCTTATAGAAGAAAGCTTTGGAATCATAAACCAATTACTGATTTTTGGAGAGTAGGCAATGGCTACGCAAAAAAATTATATAAACAGGGTTTATATACTATGGGTGATATTGCTAGATGTTCCATAGGCAAACCTAATGAATATTATAACGAGAAAATATTGTATGATATGTTTGGTGTTAATGCTGAACTTTTAATTGACCATGCTTGGGGATGGGAACCTTGCACCATTGAAGATATAAAAAAATATAAACCTGCAACAAATAGTTTAGCATCAGGACAAGTACTTCAATGTCCTTATAATTTTGAAAAAGCAAAATTAGTTGTTAAAGAAATGACTGATTTATTAGTTCTAGACTTAGTAGATAAAGGTCTTGTTACTGACCAGATTGTACTGACTATAGGATATGATATTGAAAACTTAAATAATGAGGATAAAAGAAATATGTACAATGGAGCTATTACTACAGATCATTATGGAAGAATAATTCCAAAACATGCTCATGGTACAGCTAATATAAAAAAGCAAACCTCCTCTACTACATTAATTATAGATACAATGATGAAACTATATGATAGGATTGTTGATAAAAATCTCCTTGTGAGAAGAATTAATATTTCAGCAAATCATCTTATGAAGGAAGGTTTATCAATAGAATCAAAAAACATTGAACAAATTGACCTATTTACAAATTATGAAGAATTACAGAAAAAACAGCAAAAAGAGAAATTAGCCTTGGAACATGAAAGAAACATACAAAAAACTATATTGAGTATCAAGAAAAAATTCGGAAAAAATTCAATTTTAAAAGGAATTAATTTAGAGGAAGGTGCAACTGCCAAAAATAGAAATAGCCAAATTGGTGGTCATAATGCATAGAATAAAATGGAGGATACAACCTTGGATAATAATTCTTATAATGATATTATTAACATGAAACATCATCAATCATCATATTACAAACATATGTCAACCTATAATCGTGCTGCCCAATTTGCACCTTTTGCTGCTCTAAATGGATATGATGTTGCAATAAAAGAAACTGCAAGATTAACAAATAAAAAAATAGAACTTGATGAATATATGAAAGAAAGCTTAAACAAAAAACTACTTATAATTTCACAAAATCTTCACTTACATATTGAAATTAAAATAACGTATTTTCAAACAGATAAAAATAAATCTGGTGGATCTTATGTAACTTGTTATGGTCATGTAATAAAAATAGATAAATTTAACCATACTTTATATATGTCAGATTGTAGCATTATACCTATTGATGAAATAATAAAAATAGATAGCAATTACTTTAATATATAAGTTGTTCTTTATTGGAAATTTTAATACGTAAAAATAATACACAAAAAAAGCTTGTAGCTAGCAATAAAAAATGCCAGATACAAGCTTTTTATAGGTTTATTTTAATATATTGTTTAAAGCTATTAAAATAGCTATTTTAGCATGGTCAAAAGTCAAACCACCTTGCATATATGCTATATATGGTTCACGAATTGGCGCATCTGCTGAAAGTTCAATTGATGATCCTTGAATAAATGCTCCAGCAGCCATTATTACCTCATCTTCGTAGCCAGGCATTGCCCAAGGTTCACATTCAACAAAAGAATCAATTGGAGATCCATATTGAATACCCTTACAGAATTTTATAACATTTTCTGGGTTTCCAAATTTAATAGCTTGAATAATATCACTTCTTTTATCTGTATATTTAGGTAATACTTCAAAACCTGCAAGTTCCATTACTCTTGAACAAAATACTGCACCTTTTAAAGCTTCCATAGCTACATGAGGAGCCATAAATAATCCTTGAAATAAATTTCTCATAAGTCCAAAAGTAGCTCCACATTCACCACCTATACCTGGTACTGTAAGTCTGTAAGAAGCTTGCTCTACTAGATCTTTCTTTCCAACAATATAACCACCTGCTGGTGCTAAACCGCCACCTATATTTTTAATTAATGAACCTGCAATTAAATCAGCTCCTACTTCTGTAGGTTCTATAGTATCTATAAATTCACCATAGCAGTTGTCAACAAATATGCTAACATCGTTTCTTTTTGATTTAATAAAACTAATAACTTCTGCTAATTCTTCTACTAAAAATGCGTTTCTCCATCCATAACCAGTGCTTCTTTGAAGATGAACAACCTTTATTGTCATATCTTTTAGCGCCTCTTCTATAGCACTATAATTAAATTTCCCATTTTCATTTAAACTTACTTCTTTGTATTTTACTCCATATTCTCTAAGAGAACCTATTCTTTCATTTTCTTTAAGTCCAATTAAACTCATTAAAGTGTCATATGGTCTTCCTGATGCACAAAGAAGAGTATCACCTGGTCTTAAATTTCCAAAAATAGCAGCTCCTATGGCATGAGTACCATTAACAAAATGTGGCCTTACTAAAGCAGCTTCTGCCTTAAATATTCTTGCATATACTTTATCAAGTGCATCACGGCCTGCATCATCATAACCATAACCTGATGAATTAGTAAAATGCATATCACTTATTTTTTCTTCCCTAAAAGCATCTAATACTTTTATTTGATTAAATTCTCTTATTTCATCAAATTTTTTAAATTGATCTTTTACATCATTTAATGCTTTATTGTAAATTTCAAAAGTTTTATCTTGAAAATTATATGTTTTTTTAAGTTCTTTAATTGTTATATCTAACATTTCTTCCTCCAAATATGTACTTAAATTTCTAATATATATTCTATCACAATAATTATTTTAAGTACATAAATGGCTTATTATTTACTTTCAAAGCTATTACAACATGTTTCTGTGTATATTGCAGTATCAGAGCCACCACCTACAGATATATCTTCTAAACTGCATAAACAATTTTCATTATGCTTACAGGTTTTAGAATAACAAACAAGACAATCACATGTGCCACTTTCACTAGAACAATTTGTTAAATCTGAATACAAAAGACGATTCAAAAAGCTGCCACAACATGTATTAGAATCATTTGATGCATTTATTCCTCCTATATTAACTCTATCAGCATGGCAAATTTCTCCACTATTATGAGAACAATTTGTTACATTACATTTTATTTTGCTCATAAGAATAAACCTCCAAATTTATTTACTAAAATATCTATCTAATAATCCCTTAAATGCTCTTCCATGACGTGCTTCATCTTTGCACATTTCATGTACTGTATCATGAATTGCATCTAAATTCTTTTCTTTAGCTTTAGTTGCTAATTGCTTTTTACCTGCACAAGCTCCAAATTCTGCCTCAACTCTTGCCTTTAAATTTGCTTTAGTATCAGCTACTAGAACTTCTCCTAAAATTTCTGCAAATTTAGCTGCATGTTCTGCCTCTTCATAAGCAATTCTCTTGTAAGCTTCTGCAACTTCAGGATATCCTTCCCTATCAGCTTGCCTAGACATGGCAAGATACATTCCAACTTCTGTACATTCTCCTGTGAAATTAGCCCTTAAATCTTCAATAATATCTGCATCAATATCTACAGCTGTTCCTATTTTGTGCTCATCTGCAAATACAAGATCCTCTAAAACTTCTTGAAATTTTGACTTATCAGCTTTACATACAGGGCATACTTCTGGAGGTAAATCTCCTTCATGTATGTAACCACAAACTATACACATATACTTTTTCATATAATTAAGCCTCCTTACTTCATATTACTAAATTATTATTTGTAAGAAAAATTTTTTTATACAAAAAAATACCCTATGAATTTTTTCATAGGGTACTTAAAAACTACTATTTCTTTTTTAAATCTACTTTTGGTTTGTTAATTTCACTATTTTCACTAATAAAGGAGCTACTATCTACCAATTTCTTTTTTTCTATGTTACTTCTCTTATCAAACAATTTGTCTATACCATCATTTATACATTTATTAATATTATCTGATGAATATCTTATATCATTAAAATTTTCATTAATGTATTTGTCAGTTTTTTCTGTAATTTGATTTTTTACAGAATTTATAGAATTATTACATCCTTCTGTAATGCCATTAATTTTATTTTCAATTTCTCTTAAAAAAGAATCTAGTCCCATAAATATCACCTCTCATAATTTTATAAATAGTATCTTAATAAAAAAAGAAAAACATATAAAGTTAATAATATACTTGAAACTTTAAAAAGCACACTATTTGCCATTCCATTTGCTTTACATATATTTAAACTTATACCTTTATTACTTGGGTATAAAATTTGCACCTTTTTCTTGTTAAACATATCTAAAATTATATGACTCATCATAGAAATTATCATATATATAGCACCTTCTGGTAATACAATATATGTTGCTATCGTAATAAGTGCTATAGCTAGAAAAGAATGCATAAAAGACCTATGAGGTGTATTCATTCCATATATACATATACCTAAAAAGAAAGCTAATCCTATAATAACTCTAAAAATGCTTTGTATACCTTCACTAAGAGAAATTCCCCATTTGAATTCTGCAAAAAACAAAATAGCAATAGAAATACCTATAACTAATAATGTTTTATTTAAAACATTTCTAGAACTTGATGTACTTACATCAATATCACTTAATACAGATCCCATAGAAGATACACCTAAGCAAATTAAAAATTCCTTTGGAGATTCTGGTTGTGTTATAAAAAGTGTAGTAAGTACACCTAGAGCCATATGGGTTTTACCTGTCATAATTATTCCACCTTATTTTCATTTGTAAATAATAAGATTATACCATACTATATTTCATTTTCCTCAGTATTTTTTAAATTTTTATTATTAATTTTATTATTATTTTTACTATTTTCTTCGTTATCTGAAATATTATAACCCTTATTATTTATTTCATCTTTCTTAATGTCAGTATTTGTATTTACTTCTTTGTTTTTATCTTTTATGTTTTCATTTATTTTATTTATACTTTCTCCTATTTTGGTACTAATGCCTATATCTATACCAGCTAATGAACCTGCAATTTTTGAAAGCTTAATGTCATTATATGAATTTTCATTACCTGTAGGCTTAATATCAAGTTTTTCTGCATTAAGTCTTGTTTTATCATCCTTTAGGTTATGTATATTACTTAAAGAATTATTTGCATCAATAAGTTTTACAAGGCTTTTAGAAACAATAGCTCCTCCAAGATCCTTATCTTTATATTCCTTTGCTTTTTCCTTTTCTTCTTTGCTAGCTTTTTGCTCATTTTCTTCCTTTTGTTTTTCAATTTTCTCTTTTTGTTTTTGAATTTGTATATTTTGAATCTGACTATCTATATCAGATATTTTTTCCTGAAGATCTTTTATTTTTTGTTTTTTAGTATCCTTGTCCAAATCCTCTTGCATTTTTACTTTATCCTTTTGATCTGTAAGCTTTTGTTTCATTTTTTGTAAATTTTCTATAATTTTTTCTGTACTATCAAAAGAAGGTTTTTGCATAGCTTCTCCTAAGTTGTCATTTTTATTATTAGCATTTTTATTTTGGTTAACACCAAAATTTATTCTATTATTAACATGCATAGATGATATTTTCATTCTTACCACTACCTTTCTTAATGTAAAAATGTGTATTTATATATTTTATCGTTATTACTTTCTAATTCTTTACGTATAGCTATATATTTTTCTAAAAAATAAAAAAAGTAAACTATATCAATAGATAAGTTCACCTTTTCATATTATTTATATACTAATTTTATTATAGCCATAATTGTTATTAGAATAATTGTTAAAAAAGATACTGCTGATGATAAAATAATATATTTCATTCCTTTTTTATAATCTTCATCCTTAGCATTTTCATTTTTCTTTATTTCATTTAATTTTCTTTTTCCATATATAAATAGAACTATATTTACTATAATAAGTAAAACTATTATTAAAATTAATACTTTATCCAAAACTATACCTCCTTTTTATATATTTATTTTAACAATATATATATAAAACTAAAACAATTTTTTATCATATTTTAATATTTTTTATATATAAATTAATTATAAGTATTTAATGAGGTAAATTATGTGTATAAAATATTTATTGAAAAAGTATTTTAAAGTACAGCAAAAGTTTAACCAAAAAACATTTGAAATATTTAGCCAAAAGTATATTGCTAGCAATAAATTAACTAAAGAAATAACTCTTATGAATAACTTTAAAAATAATTGGAGAAAAAAAATAGGATCATTAATATCAAAAGAATCCTTTAAAATTATTAACTTATCAATTAATAATTATACTGACTATACAAAAGTATTTGTAAAGGTAAATCACAGTTTTATTTTAGAAAATGCTCCTACTTTACATACATCTTCAGAAATACTAGAATTTATATTTATATTAACTAAAGAAAAATTCAATTGGCTAATTAATGATATTATTGACAAAGAGCATTTTCCTAGTATGTATAGAAATATATCAGAACAGGAAGAATATAAAAATAACCTAGATTATAAAATTAATTATTGGAATATTAAAATTGCTAATATAGATACATTAAAAAGAGAATATAATAAAACTTGTTCTATATACAAATCAAATTATATGGATAGATCCTATCCTATGAAATATAATTATGAAGAGGCAATTTCCTATGCTAGAAAATATGCTTTAAATTACAATAAAGAATATAAACATTTTAATAATGCTGGTGGAGATTGTACTAATTTTGTTTGTCAATGTATTCATGCTGGTGGTATAAAAACTACTAGCAGTTGGAAGCCTTATTCTAATGCTTGGATTAGAGTAAATGAACTTTATTATTACCTACTAAGAAAAGGCATTGGAATAGACAATACCTCTTCTAAATCATATAATGCTGGAAGCATAATTCAATTTTACACAAATACTAAAAATTACTTTTCTCACTCTGGACTAATTACTACATCTTTACCTAATGGAGATTACTTATATTGTTGCCACAGCTATGATAAATTAGATTTTCCCTTAAGTGAAGTTTACCCAATATATTTTGACAAAATAAGAATTATCAAAATTGTATATTAAAATAGGTGGCATAATTTATTGCCACCTATTTAAAGTACAATGATAATATTTCCTTTTGTGTTTCATCTAAATTAAAATCATCAATTTGTTTTTTACTTATCCATTTACAATCTTTATAAGCTTTGTCAAGTACAATTCTTTCTTTTAACTGACCTACATATACTGCTGTTTCTTCTTCATCATTTAATTTATAATTTTGTAATTTTTCAAGATCAAAAATTATTGACTTTAAAGAATCTTTTACAGCTCTATTTACACACTTTTCTTCACTTTCTCTACCACGAAGCTTTTGTGTTAATAATGAAAAACTATCTACTTCACCTTTTTTTACCTTTTTCTGCAGGATTAAAACATTCTTAAAATCATCCCTTATAATTAATGTACATGTACTAATTTTTGCCATATTAACCATCCTTTTTTATATGCTTTTAAAAATCTTGTACCTTAATAATATCATAATTTTTTACTTTTATAAAGATTAATCTTCTTCCCAAGCCTTTGCTCTTGCTATAGCCTTATTCCAGCCCTTATAAAGCCTTTCTCTGTCAATTGGAAACATCTTTGATTTAAAACTTTCTGCTTGATACCATCCAGCAGAAATTTCTTCATTGTTTTTCCAAAAACCTACTGCAAGTCCTGCTAAGTATGCAGCTCCTAAGGATGTAGTTTCTGTAATAATTGGTTTAATAACTCTTGTATTCATAATATCAGCTTGAAATTGCATTAAAAATCTATTTTTACTTGCTCCACCATCAACTTTAAGTTCTTTTATTTTAATTCCTGATTCCTTTTCCATTGTGTCTAAAACATCTTTACATTGATATGCAATACTTTCAAGAGCTGCTCTTATAATATGATCTTTATTAGTGCCTCCTGTAAGACCTAATATTGCTCCTCTTGCTTTCATATCCCAATATGGTGCTCCTAATCCTGCAAAGGCAGGAACAATATAAACACCACCATTATCCTGAACTTTATTTGCAAAATATTCAGAATCACTTATATCATTTATTATTTTCATTTCATCTCTTAGCCACTTTAAAGTAGCACCTCCAGAAAAGACAGAACCTTCTAAAGCATATTTAATTTTGCCATTCATTCCAAGTGCAATAGTAGAAATAAGACCTTTCTTGCTTCTAACAAAAGTATCACCAGTATTCATAAGCATAAAGCATCCTGTACCATAAGTATTTTTTACTTCACCTTTATTAAAACAGTTTTGTCCTATTAGCGCAGCTTGTTGATCTCCTATAATACTAGCAATAGGTACATTATAGGATTTATCCCTGCTTAAAGTTATACGTCCATATATTTCTGATGAATTTTTAACTTGTGGCATTATATTCTCTGGTATATTAAATTTATTTAAAAGATATTTATCCCATTTTAATTCTTTAATATTAAAAAGCATAGTTCTAGAAGCATTTGTATAATCAGTTACATGTACTTTACCATTTGTAAATTTCCAAATAAGCCATGTATCAATAGTTCCAAATAATAATTCTCCTCTTTTTGCTCTTTCTCTTGCACCCTCAACATTATCTAGTATCCATTTTATTTTACTTGCAGAAAAATAAGAATCAAGTAAAAGTCCTGTATTTTCCCTTATATAATCTTCAAGTTCTTTATCTTCCTTTAAGGACTCTATTAAATTAGCAGTTCTTCTACATTGCCATACTATAGCATTATAAATAGGCATTCCAGTAAATCTGTCCCATACAACAGTAGTCTCACGCTGGTTTGTAAGTCCTATTGCTGATATTTCATTTGGATTTATATTTGTTTTGGCTATAACTTCCTGTAAAACACCATATTGAGTAGCCCATATTTCCATAGGATTTTGTTCTACCCAACCTCTTCTTGGATAAATTTGAGTTATTTCTTTTTGACTCATACCTATAATATTTTGTTCTTTGTCAAAAATAATAGCTCTTGAACTTGTTGTTCCTTGATCTAAAGCAATTATATATTTACCCATTAAAAAATCGCCCCTTATGTTAAATTATGTCTTTACATAAAATAAGTTTTAACTTTACTTATTTGTTATTATACAACTTTATTATACTAAAAAAAATTACATTTTTCCTCCCTTTAGGAAATTTTGCATAAAAAAAGAACCATAATCAAATATATTGAAAATGGTTCTAAAAAATTTATTTATACATTTATTTCGCTATCTATCTTTACAGCTTCTGGATTTGCAGCAATTATTGGATCAACATATTCTTCTATAAATTCTGTAGTTTGACTTGGTGCTCTACCTACAAATTTAATAGGATCAATTATAGAAATTATTTCGTCTTTACTTAAATTAAAGCTCTTATCATTTATTATTCTTTCTATAAGATCATTATCAAGACCTTCGCCTTTTACTCTTTGAGCTGCAGCCATAGAATGTTCTCTAATTCTTTCATGAAGTTCTTGTCTGTCTCCGCCACGCTTAACTGATTCCATCATTATATTTTCAGTTGCCATAAATGGAAGTTCTCTATTTACATGTGATGCAATAACCTTATCATAAACAACCATATTTTCAGAAATATTTATATAAAGATTTAATACTCCATCTAATGCAAGGAATGCTTCAGGAATTGAAATTCTCTTATTTGCAGAATCATCAAGTGTTCTTTCAAACCATTGTGTAGAAGCAGTAATTGCAGGATTTAATGCTGTAACTATAACATATCTAGCAAGTGATCCCATTCTTTCACTTCTCATAGGATTTCTCTTATAAGCCATAGCTGATGAACCTATTTGATGTGCTTCAAAAGGTTCTTCTATTTCTTTCATATTTTGAAGTAATCTTAAATCATTAGAAAATTTATAGCAACTTTGTGCTACTTCAGATAATGTATTTAAAACAATTGAATCAACTTTTCTTGAATAAGTTTGTCCAGTTACGCCAAAGCTCTTTTTAAAGCCCATTTTTTCTGCTACCATTTTATCTAGTTTTTTAACTTTATCCTCATCACCTTCAAAAAGGTTCATAAAACTTGCTTGTGTTCCAGTAGTTCCTTTAACACCTCTTAATTTCAAGTGTTCAATTACATGATCAATATTTTCAATATCCATAACTAAATCTTGCATCCAAAGAGTAGCTCTCTTTCCTACTGTTGTAAGTTGAGCAGGTTGAAAATGCGTAAAACCTAATGTTGGCATATCCTTATATTTAAGTGCAAATTTTCTTAATCTATCAAGGACTGTTACCATTTTTTCTTTAGTTAATAAAAGTGCTTCTTTCATAAGAATAATATCTGTATTATCACCAACATAGCAGCTTGTAGCTCCAAGATGTATTATTCCTTTAGCTTTAGGGCATTGAAGTCCATAAGCATAAACATGGCTCATAACATCGTGACGAACTTCTTTTTCTCTTTTTGCTGCATCATCATAATTTATGTCATTTACATGTGCCTTTAACTCATCAATTTGTTCATCTGTAATATGTAATCCTAATTCTTTTTCACATTCTGCAAGAGCTATCCATAGCTTTCTCCAAGTTGTAAATTTTTTATCATCAGAAAATATATGACTCATTTCTTTTGAGGCATATCTAGAATTTAATGGTGTACTGTATAAATCTCTCATTGTTAACCTCCAGGGACTTTTTTAATACTTTTTACCAAAATATTATAACATATATATGTTTTTTTTCAAAATAGTTAATCTCACAAACAAAAAAGTACTAAAAGTACTTAAACTTAAAGGTACTTTTAGCACTTTTTTTAAAAGAAATAATCTAAAAAATTAATCTTCTAATTGTTCAATTAATTTTACTATTTCATCAACAGCAAGTGTTTCGTCATCACCACTTGCAATAACTTTGATAGTTGATTCTTTTGTTACTGCTAATGATAAAACGCCTATTAAACTTTTAACATTTGCTTTCTTTCCATTAAATTCGATACTTATATCTGATTTAAAAGATGAAGCTTTCTTAACTAATAAAGTTGCTGGTCTAGCATGTAAACCAGTTCCGTTTTTTACTACTACTTCTTTTGAAACCATTACATTCACCTCTTCATTTAATCTGCAAGCTTAACACTTTAATCTAATTATATAGTACTTTAAATTAAATTACAACAGTTTTGTTTTTTCAGATTTACAAGAAGTTTTATTAAACAGTTATTTTTTTTAATTGATACAACATATGGTTATCGAACTTTTATTTTTAGCTTTATTTTGAAACTTGCTTATGTTTATCTAGGTTGAACTATTAATTTAATAGCAGTTCTTTCCTCTCCATCTATCTCAATATCAGTAAATGCTGGAACGCATACTATATCTTTTCCTGTTGGTGCTACAAAGCCTCTAGCAATAGCAATAGCTTTAATAGCTTGATTTATTGCTCCTGCTCCAACAGCTTGAATCTCCACAACATTTTTTTCTTTTATTACTGCAGCTAATGCTCCTGCTACAGAATTTGGATTTGATTTTGTTGATACTTTTAATACTTCCATTTGTTACTCCCCCTTCATACTATTACTAATCGTTTACAGAAACTGCCATATATAAAACTCTTGCTTATATATATTATTCTATTTCCCTGTATAAATTCCTCCTTTTACTACTTCTTTATAGTCTTTTTTAATGTTAATTTATTGTAACTAAGATAAACCTTTAAAACAAAGGATTTTTCATGAAATATGAATAATATTATAAAATTAAAAACATACTATTACAATATACTATTAGTTTTTAACATTATTACATTTGTATTTAAAAAAGATACCTTTTGAAAGTTAATCAAAAGGTATCTTTTTCTATTTTGCAAAGTCCACTGCTCGAGTTTCTCTTATAACATTTATTTTTATTTGTCCTGGATATTCTAATTGTTCTTCGACACTCTTTACAATATCACGTGCAAGTTCTATTGCTCCAGCATCGTCGACATGATCTGGTTTAACCATAATTCTAATTTCCCTACCAGCTTGAATTGCATATGATTTATCTACACCTTCATAGGAATTTGCAATTTCTTCTAACTTTTCTAATCTCTTAATATATGCTTCTAATGTTTCTCTTCTAGCTCCTGGTCTAGCAGCTGATATTGCATCAGCTGCTTGAACTAACACAGCCTCTAAAGATTGCATTTCCACATCACCGTGATGCGCTGCAATAGCATTAACTATTACTGGTGACTCACGATACTTTTTAGCAAGATCCCCACCAATTATTGCATGAGGTCCTTCTTGCTCTTGATCCACAGCTTTACCAATATCATGTAGCAAACCTGCTCTCTTTGCTAAGGTAACATCAAGACCTAGCTCTGAAGCCATTAAACCAGCTAAATATGAAACCTCTATGGAATGTTTAAGTACATTTTGACCATAGCTAGTTCTATACTTTAATCTACCAAGTAATCGAATAATTTCAGGATGTAATCCATGAACACTAGTTTCTAAAGCAGCCTGTTCTCCTTCTTCTTTAATGTCATTTTCTACATCTCTTTGTGCTCTTTCAACCATCTCTTCAATTCTAGCCGGATGAATTCTTCCATCCACAATTAACTTTTCAAGAGCAATTCTAGCAACTTCTCTCCTTATTGGATCAAAGCTAGATAAAATTACTGCTTCTGGAGTATCATCAATTATTAAATCTACACCAGTTAAAGTTTCAAGGGTTCTAATGTTTCTTCCTTCTCTACCTATTATTCTACCTTTCATTTCATCATTAGGCAAAGCAACTACATGTACAGTTGATTCAGATACATGATCTGCTGCACATCTTTGAATTGCATTAGTTATAATATTTCTAGCTCTCTTATCAGCTTCTTCCTTTGCCTTGTTTTCACTTTCTTTAATAATTAAAGCAGCTTCGTGAGAAGTTTCTTTTTTTACTTCATCAAGTAACATTTCCTTTGCCTGTTCGCCAGTTAATCCGGCTACTCTTTCAAGTTCTTCTCTAGTTTTAGCATGTAATTCTTGAACTTGAATTTCAGTCTTTTCAATATCAGCTAATCTCTTAGCTATTGTATCTTCTTTCTTTTGAAGGGAATCACTCTTTTTGTCAAGAGTTTCTTCTCTTTGAATAAGTCTTCTTTCAAGTCTTTGAACTTCATTTCTTCTCTCTCGAGTTTCTTTTTCACAGTCACTTCTTATTTTATGAGCTTCTTCCTTTGCTTCTAAAATTGCTTCTTTTTTGGCAGCTTCCGCTTCTCTTTTTCCATTTTCAAGAGATAATTGTGCTTCTCGCTCTAATGCCTCAAGTTTATTTTTCGAAGCTAATTTTAGTGTTTTATTCAATACCATTCCTAAAATGATAAGTACTACAATATCTATTACTATTAATATTAATGTTTGCGTTCCCACGTAAACACCCCCAATCTTGTCAAATTTTATGTTTTATAAGTTAACAAGAAGGTGTATTTATTAATACAATTATACTGCTGTAAATCTAGGAATATGATAAACCAGTATTTGTTATTATTTTATCCGAAAAACGATATTATGTCAACATTAGCTAATAATTTTATAATTTATTAAAAAGAAGCCTAGCACATAGTTTTTTGTACAACAATACCTGTGTAGGCTTTCTTTTTTTGTGCAATTTTTTATTTATTTTTCTGTTTCTGAAGTTTTTTCTTCACTTTTTGCATTATTATTTGTAATTTCATCTGTAGGTAATCCATATTTTTCTCTAATTTGAATTTCTATTTCATTTGCAATTTCAGGATTATCTTTTAAGTATATTTTTGCATTTTCTCTACCTTGACCTAAACGTACATCTCCATAAGAGAACCAAGCACCACTTTTTTGAACAATACCTTCTTTAACACCTACATCAATAATGTTACCATTTTTTGATATACCTTCATTATACATTATATCAAATTCGGCTTGTTTAAATGGAGGTGCAACTTTATTTTTTGTTATTTTAACTCTAGTTCTATTACCAATTATAGAATCTCCAGATTTTATTGATTCTATTCTTCTAACATCTAATCTTACAGATGCATAGAATTTTAATGCTCTTCCTCCAGTAGTAGTTTCTGGATTCCCAAACATTACTCCAACTTTTTCTCTTAGTTGGTTAATAAATATTGCAACACAATTTGTTTTGTTTATTGTTCCTGCAAGTTTTCTTAAAGCTTGTGACATAAGTCTTGCTTGAAGACCTATATGTGAATCTCCCATTTCACCTTCAATTTCTGCTCTTGGAACTAACGCTGCAACTGAATCTACAATTAATACATCAATAGCTCCTGATCTTACTAATGCTTCTGCAATTTCAAGTCCTTGTTCTCCTGTATCAGGTTGAGAAACTATTAAACTTTCAGTATCTACACCTATTTTTTTTGCATAACCTGGATCTAATGCATGTTCAGCATCAATAAACCCAACAGCGCCACCTTTCTTTTGTGATTCTGCTGCTATATGAAGGGCAACAGTAGTTTTACCTGAACTTTCAGGTCCATATATTTCTACTATTCTACCCTTAGGAACACCACCAATTCCAAGTGCTATATCTAAATCTAAGCATCCTGTTGAAACAGCATCAATAGTTAAATGACTGTTTTCCCCAAGCATCATAACAGATCCTTTACCAAATTGTTTTTCAATTTGCCCCATAGCACTTTCAATAGCTTTTAATTTATTTTCATCAATATTACTCATTATTATACAACTCTCCCTTTACGTAAGTATATAAAATACACATTAAATTATCCCTTTGCGAACTTATGTTCTGTTTTAATTATATGATACTATTTTTTAGTAGTCAACATTTATTTTTATCTCAATAATAATTATTACCACTTTTATAAAAAATAATACACATAAAAATAAGGAGCCTAAGCTCCATATTTTATTTATCTGTACTTATGGCATGTTTATTCTTATAAAAATAATCAAATCCAGATATTATTGTTATAAGAACAGCTACAAACATTAAAATATTTGTTCCTATATTAATGAAACCACTTAAATAAACATTACTTGCAACATAAGCACTTAAATTTTCAGATGCAGATATATTAACTTGTAAAAGAGCACAAACAATAGCAATAATTTGAACTACAGTCTTTGCCTTTCCCCAATAACTTGCTGCAATTACCTTTCCATCTGAAGCTGCTACAGTTCTAAGTCCTGAAACTGCAAATTCTCTAGCAATTATTATAACTGCTACAACACTAGATATAACATGTAAGTCTACCAAACAAATAAGTGCAGTAGTTACTAATAGTTTATCTGCTAAAGGATCCATAAACTTTCCGAAATTAGTAACTTGATTTCTACTTCTAGCAATATAACCATCTAATTTATCAGTTAATGAGGCAAGTATAAAAATTATCGTTGCAATAAATGACCCATAAGGCACAATATCCTTTACTATTATAAAAAGCAAAAATATTGGAACAAAAAATATTCTAAGTACGGTTAATTTATTTGCAAGATTAAGTTTCATAATTAACAACTCCTACCAAATCATAATTTGTGCAATTTGTTATTTTCACACTAACTATTGTACCTTTTTCTAAATGTTTATCACTTTTTATGTATACACACCCATCAATATCAGGAGCCATTTCATAATTTCTTCCTTTATAATATTCTTCATTTGAGCCTTCAATTAGAACATCATAAACATTACCAATTTTATTTTTATTAATTTCTTTTGAAATATTTTTTTGAAGAAGCATTAATTTTTCTTCTCTTATAGCCTTTACTTCTTCACTAATTTGATTACTCATTTTAGCAGCTGCAGTACCTTCTTCCATAGAATACTTAAATACTCCAACCTTTTGAAGTTTAAAATCTTCTAAGAAGCTAGATAATTCATTAAAATCTTCTTCTGTTTCTCCTGGAAATCCAACTATAAGTGATGTTCTTAACGTAACATCTTTTATTTTATTTCTAATTAAATTTATTTTTTCTAAAATATCCTTCTTAGTAGTTTTTCTACCCATTAATTTTAGAATTCTGTTACTTATATGTTGTATAGGTAAATCTAAATAATTTAATATTTTATTATTATTTGCAATTTCATCTAAAAGTTCATCATAAATTTCTTCAGGATAACAATAAAGTACCCTAATCCACTTAATGCCATCTATTTTTGAAATTTTGTTTAGTAGAGTATGCAATTCTTTTTTACCATATAAATCTGTACCATACATTGTAGTATCCTGAGCTACTATTATAAGTTCTTTTACACCAATCTTACTTAACTTTTCTGCTTCAGCAAGTATACTTTCAAAACTTCTGCTTCTGAACTTTCCACGAATTTTAGGGATAATACAATATGTACAGAAATTATTACACCCTTCTGCAATTCTTATGTAAGCTGTATGACCTTCTGTTGTTAAAATTCTTTCTCCTTCATTAATATTTTCATTAGAGAAATTAACTTCTAAAGACTTTTCATTGTTATTAAAAAAGTTGTTAATTAACATATGAAGTTTTTTATAATCATTAACTCCAAGCATAATATCAATTTCTGGAATAAGTTCTTCTAATTCCTTACCATATCTTTGAGTCAAACAACCTGTAGCAACAAGAAGCTTACATTTAGCTGTTTTTTTATAATTTGCCATTTCTAATATTGTATTTATTGATTCTTGTTTAGCTGATTCTATAAAACCACATGTATTAATTATAATTATATCTGCTTCTTTAGGATTATTAGTTATTTCATACATGTTATTCATAGATCCTAAAATAATTTCAGAATCCACTCTGTTTTTATCGCATCCAAGGCTAACCATTCCAACTTTTAATTTATTCAAGTATATTTCCTCCATAGCTTTTTATATTAACCTAGCACAACACTATAATTTTATTACTTTTCTGAATCTATTACAAGATAAAATTTACTGCTCACTTTCATTTTCTCTAATTAAATCATTTTTAGTAAGTAGTACTTGCCTTGGCTTTGTCCCATCTCGTTCTGATATAATTCCTCTTTCTTCTAATTGCTCCATTATTCTTGAAGCTCTATTAAAACCAACTCTAAGTCTTCTTTGTAAAAATGAAGTAGACGCCTGATTATATTCTACAACAATTTTTATTGCCTCATCTAATAAATCATCTGTATCAGATTCACTGCTAGAAGTGTCTTCCTTATCTTCAGTTTCTTTATTTATATGTTCAATTATTTCTTCTTTATAGTTTACCTCTGACTCTTCTTTTTTAATGTATTCTACAACATTTTCAACTTCTTCTTCTGATATAAAGCATCCTTGAACTCTAAGAGGTTTACTTTCTCCTACTGGATAATAAAGCATATCTCCTTTTCCTAGAAGTTTTTCAGCCCCAGAGCTATCAAGTATTGTTCTAGAATCTATTTGCGATGATACTGCAAAAGAAATTCTTGAAGGAATATTAGCTTTAATAACACCAGTAATAACATCTACAGATGGCCTTTGAGTAGCAATAACAAGATGCATACCTGCTGCCCTTGCCATTTGAGCTAATCTGCATATAGCATCTTCCACATCATTTGGACAAACCATCATAAGATCTGCAAGTTCATCTACTATAATAACTATAAATGGAAGCTTTTCTGATACCTCTCCCTTATTGTATAAATTATTATAAGAATCTATATTTCTAACACCTTTTTCTGCAAAAAGATTGTACCTTTTTGTCATTTCATTTACAGCCCAATTTAATGCAGCTGCTGCCTTTTTAGGATCTGTAACAACAGGGATCAAAAGATGTGGTATTCCATTATAAACATTAAGTTCAACTACTTTAGGATCTACCATTAAAAGCTTAACATCTTCTGGCTTATACTTATATAAAAGACTTATAATAAGTGAATTTATACATACACTTTTACCAGACCCAGTAGCCCCTGCTATTAATGTATGAGGCATTTTACTTAAATCTCCAACAATACATTCACCAGCTATGTCCTTTCCTAAGGCAAAGGCAAGTTTTTTATGACTTGAAACAAATTCTTCCGATTCAAGAACTTCACTTAAAAACACAGCTGTTTGCTTTTTGTTAGGAACTTCTATTCCTACTGCAGCCTTTCCTGGAATTGGAGCTTCTATTCTAACACCTGATGCAGCTAATCCTAAGGCTATATCATCAGCAAGGTTAACTATTTTACTTACTTTAACTCCAGGACTTGGTTGAAGTTCATATCTTGTAACAGATGGTCCTTTGCTAACTTGATTTACCTTAGCAGAGACTCCAAAATTTCCTAATATCTCTGTTAATTTAGCAGCACTTTCAATTAATTCTTTTTTATCAGAACTATTAAGTTTTGTTTTATTATTAATATTTAAAAGATCTAATCCTGGAAATTTATATTCCTTTTTTGTTTCATCTTTTAAATTCATTTCTTTATCTATTTCGTCATTTATATTTTCTTTTAAATCTTCTTTCTTATTTTTGTTACAATTTTCATTATTTTTATCTTTTTCTATATCTTCAGGTTCCTTAATATCTATAAATGGCGTTTTTATAGCCTTTTTCATTTCAGATATTACAATTTCATTTTGTACTTCCTTCTCAGTCTTTCCATCATCTTCTGCTCCAAGTTCCTCATCTATTGTAGCGTTTTTCATAAAATCTAATATTTTTATTTTATTATTTACACCTTTTAAATAATCATTTTTGCTCTTTTCATCCTTTGAAACTACATTAATGTAATCATCATTATTATCTAAATTTATTTTTTCTTTTTTAGCAGCTATTTTGGACTTTTTATATTCCATTCCCTTATGTTTTATATTTTTTGAAACATCTACAACTGAAATGTCAAATGTAAATATTAGTGTTACAATAATTAATAATGCATATACAATGTAAGATCCTACTGCACCTATTAAATAATGAAGCCCATATGCAATAACAAAACCTATTGCTCCTCCACTAACTGATAATGTATTACTTTTTACACTACCAATTAAATCACTAAAACCTTCTTTAAAAGATATATTACTATCTAACATAGAAATACTTATTGTTGCAAAAACTAAATTTACTACAAAAAGTATAATTGTAATCCCATAAAATCTACCATTTAATGTAATTTTACCTCTGCTACTTAAATAATTTATACTTAAATATATAACGTATAAAGGTATTAAAAATCCTCCAATTCCTAGTAGTAAAAATGCTAACCTTTGAGAAATATTAGACAAAAAGCCAGCAAAATTTGTATATATACTTACTGCAAGTAATATTCCTATTGCAAGGGCTACTATACCTTTAATTTCATAATTAGCAGTTTTAACTTCCTTTGTAACTTCTTTTTTTGTTTTTGAATTATTTGACTTACTGCTCCCCTTTTTTGTCTGACTCAAAATTTTCACCCTTTCTTATGTATTAATTCCTAAATATTAGCATACCACAAAAATCTTTTCAATTCCATTATTAATCTGGAATGTACTTATATTTTCACAAAAAATATAAAGAGTGAAGAACTATCACTCTTTACATAAAAAGCTATAATAAACTTATTTTTCACTAATTAGTGAATTTAATTTATCTAAAGCTTCCTTTATTCCTCCTACTTCATCAATAAGGCCACAATCTACTGCCTGTTTGCCTATTAAAATTGTACCTATATCATTTAAAAGTTCACCATTTTGTTTCATATAACCTTCTAAGGTTTCTTTTTTGATATTAGAAGTTCTTAATATAAAACCATTTATTCTTTCCTGCATTTTTTTAAAATAGTCAAAAGTTTGAGCTATACCTATAACAAATCCATTCATTCTTACAGGATGAACTATCATAGTGGCAGAAGGTGTTATATAAGAATAATTTGAAGAGGTTGCAAGAGGAACACCAATTGAATGGCCACCACCAATTACTATTGAAACTGTTGGTTTTGATAAAGAATTAATCATTTCTGCAATAGCAAGGCCTGCTTCCACATCGCCACCAACAGTATTTAAAACTATAAGAATTCCTTTTACATTTTCATTTTGTTCTATTTCTATAAGTTGAGGAATAATATGCTCATACTTTGTAGCCTTAGTTTGAGGTCCTAAAATATTATGTCCTTCAATTTGACCTATTATAGAAATAATTTGTATTCTTTCATTAGGTTTAGAAATACTTAAATTTCCAAATTCTTTTATAGTTTTAACATCTTTATTATTTTCATTTTCAATTTCCTTATTACTAGACATTATATTATTAAATTCTTTCATTAAATTTCATCTCCTAGGTCTTTTTTTTATTTTGCCTAAAAAATATTTATTTAATTCAAAATTTAAAAATAAATTATAATTTAAATGTTTTATGTAGTATATTTATTGCCTTATTTAATTCCTGATCTTTTACAAGACACCATATAGTCATATGAGAATCTGCAGTTTGAAGCATATTAATATTTTCATCATTTAATGCTTTATATATTTTAGCCATAACTCCTGGAATACCTTTCATTCCAGTACCTACAAGAGAAATTTTACTGCAATTTTCTATTATGTGAGCTTTAATTTTATATTTATTAAATATATTAGTTATTTTTCTTTTGTCACAGGAAGATATAGTAAAAATTTGTTCGTGAGGAAATATATTTATAAGATCAAGGCTAATATTTTCCTTTGCTATATACTCTAATATATCTTCATAAAATTCACAATTACAATTTTCCTTTAATTTAATTTTTATCTGGCACCTATTTCCAGTACTTGTTATACTAGTAATAACTCTGCCACTTTTCTTGTCCCCTATACTATTTATTATAGTTCCTTCACAATCAGAAAAAGTATTTTTAATTATAATAGGAATATTTTTCTCTTTAGCATAGGATACAGCTTCTGGATGAATAACTTTAGCTCCTTGATCTGCAAGTTGAAAAACTTCATCATAATTTAAAACTCTAATTAATGAGGCATCTTGAACAATTCTTGGATCTGCAGTCATTATTCCATCAACATCTGTATATATTTCTATTTTTGAAGCTTCTAATTTTGCTCCTAAAATAGCAGCTGTTGTGTCACTTCCTCCTCTACCAAGAGTTGTAATAAATCCATCTTTTGTAACTCCTTGAAAACCACATATGACAGGTATTTTATCTTCTGATAATATTTTCTCAATTCTTTTATTATCAAATTCAATTAATGATGCATTTGTATAATTATCATTTGTTATTATTCCTGCTTGCCCTCCTGTAAGAGGTATAGCATTAAATCCCTCATTATATAAATCATTGCACATTATAACAGAACTTATTATTTCACCACAACTTACAATTAAATCAAACTGCATACTATTATCTCTTGCAAAATCTTTTGAAATTAAGTTTTTCAAATTATCTGTAGAATAACAGTCTCCTTTTCTTCCCATAGCTGAAACAACCACTACAGGTTTATACCCATTATTTATAGCTACTTTTATCTTTTTTATAATGCACTTTCTCTTTTCTTCTGTAGCTACTGAAGTGCCACCAAATTTTTGTATTACTATTTTCAAATTATCCACCTCAATCTAAAGTTTAGCTCTTTTAATTTCACTTTCTTCTGCGTCTAATATTATAGTTTTTGAACCAATCTTCTTTACAGCACTCCAAGGAATTTCAAGAAATTCTCTAGAAGAACCAAAAAGACCAAGCCTTCCCCCTAAATTGATAACTAAATATTTCAAATTTCCATCATCATCAATAATGAGATCATTATTTTGTAGATAATCATATTTTTCCCCATCATTAATATTAATAAGCTCATATTTTCCTATTTCACTTAATAATTTAATATTGCTCATAAAAAAACCTCCATAAATGCTACTATAATTGTATGCATTATGAAGGCTATTTATTAATCAAATATTATACTATCTAATTTTTTATATTCTATATCGGCCCCAACATATGCTGCATTAATAATTCCTTTGCCAAAACATTCTTTTAAAACAAAATCAATGTTTTCACTTTTAATATTATCTACTTTTTTTATAACTTCTTCCTCTGTTATTATTCTATTTCTAAAAAGAACAGACTTTGCATTTCCAAACATTTTTGAACTAGTACTTTCAAGTCCTAAAATATAACTAGCTTTTAGCTTTTCTTTATTTATATCTAAAATTTCCTTTGTAATACCTGTTTTTGAAAAATTAGAAATTTCTTTTTTTATTACTTCTAAAGCTTTTTCTCCATAATTTTTACCAAGTCCAGTATATATGTCTATCATACCACTTCCTACAAAAGTTTGAGGGCAACAATATATATTGTAGCAAAGGCCTAGTTCTTCTCTTACCTTTTGAAATAGGATAGAAGAGGCTCCGCCTCCTAAAAGATTACAAAGAAGCACTAATGCATATCCATTATCATCATCAAACGGAAGTCCTTTAAGTCCTAAATTAATATGATGCTGTTCTATTTTCTTATTTATATAACCAGAACCACTTTGTATATTTATATTTTCATAATCTGGTATATAATTAGCACTTTGCCAACTTCCAAAATATTTTTCTATTAGTTCTTCAAGTTTGCTATCTTCAAATCTTCCACAAACAGAAATTACTGAATTAGATGGTGTATACTTGCTATTTACATATTTAAGTATATCCTTTCTAGTTATATTATTTACTTTATCAATACTTCCAAGTATAGGATATGACAATGATGTATTTTTATAAGCAACTTCTGAATGAAGATCATACAAAACATCTTCTGGATTATCTTCATTCATATTAATTTCCTCTATAACAACACTTTTTTCTCTTTCAATTTCTTTTTCATCAAATTTAGAATTTAATAGCATATCTGATAATACTTCTAAAGATAATTCTAAATGAGTGTATAAATTTTTCACATAATAACACGTAGATTCTTTTCCTGTAAATGCATTTAACTGACCACCTACATTCTCTATTGTTTCTGCTATATCCTTAGCGTTTCTTTTATTTGTACCTTTAAAAAACATATGTTCAATAAAATGTGATATACCATTTTGTATATAGCTTTCATTTCTAGATCCATTTTGAATCATTACACCCACACTTACAGAATTTGCTCCATTAAACTTTTCTGTAACAACTCTTAAACCATTCTTTAAAGTATATAATTTATGCATAATATCTTCCTTTCATATTTGATATTTTAACTAAAACAGTAGAAAGAAAAAAGGCATTATTTCTGCCCTTCTTTTTTTTCCTTTTCTTCTAGTGCATCTTTTCTTGAAAGATTTATTCTTCCTTGGTTGTCAATATCAATAACCTTAACTAAAATTTCATCTCCAACAGATACTACATCTTCTACCTTGTTAACTCTTCCTTTATCAAGTTTAGATATGTGAACTAAACCTTCTTTATTAGGAAGTACTTCTACAAAAGCACCAAATGATGTTATTTTAATTACCTTTCCAAGATATACTTCTCCTGGCTTAACATCCTTTGTTAATCCTTCAATAATTTTAAGGGCTTTTAAAACACCTTCATGATCTGTAGATGAAACAAATACTGTACCATCATCTTTTATATCAATTTTAACGCCAGTATCTTCAATAATCTTATTAATTACCTTACCACCAGCACCAATTACGTCTCTAATCTTATCAGGATCTATTTTCATAGTTGATGTTTTAGGAGCATAAATTGATACATCTTTCCTAGGTTCAGGAATACATTCATTAATTTTAGATAAAATAAATAGTCTAGCTTTTCTAGCATCCTTTATTGCATTTTCTATTACATTAAAACTTAAACCATGAATTTTTGTATCAACTTGAATAGCAGTAATACCTTCAGTAGTTCCTGCTACCTTAAAGTCCATATCACCAAAGAAATCTTCTATTCCTTGAATATCTGTTATAACTTTTTCTTTTGATAAGTCTGGTGAAGTTATAAGTCCCATTGCTATACCTGCAGCAGGTCTCTTTATTGGCACACCTGCATCTAAAAGTGCAAGAGTTGATCCACATACAGAAGCTTGTGATGTAGATCCATTTGAACTTAATACTTCTGAAACCAATCTAATAGTATATGGGAATTCTTCTTCAGATGGTATTAAAGGAACTAAAGCTTTTTCTGCTAAAGCACCATGACCTATTTCTCTTCTTCCAGGTCCTCTTAAAGGTTTTACTTCACCTGTACAATATCCTGGGAAATTGTAATGGTGAATATATCTTTTTGATTCAAGTTCATCTACACCATCTAAAACTTGAACTTCACTTACAGATCCAAGAGTTGCAACAGTCATAACTTGTGTTAATCCTCTTGTAAATAATCCAGTACCATGAGTTCTAGGAAGGATTCCTACTTCACAACCTATATGTCTAACTTCATCAAATGCTCTTTCATCAGGTCTTCTGCCTTCATTTAAAAGCATATTACGAACTACTTCTTTTTGCATTACATAAAGAATTTCTTTAATATCTGCTGCTTTTTCATCATATTCTTCACCAAAGTGTTCTTTTATTTTTTCTGTTGCTTCATCAATAGCAGCATTTCTTTCATCTTTATCAACTATATACATAGCTTCTTTTATCATATCAGAAGCAAAAGCTCTTACTTCCTTTTCTACTTCTTCATCTGGATGATAACATTCAGGTACTTCTTTCTTTTTACCAAACTTAGCCATAGCTTCCTCTTGGAATTTAATAATTGGCTGACAACTTTCAAAACCAAATTCAATGGCTTCTATCATTTTGTCTTCTGGTATTTCACATGCACCTGCTTCAAGCATCATAACTCTTTCGTTTGTTGCACAAACAGTTAATTTTAATGTACTTTTTTCTCTTTGCTCAGCTGTAGGATTAACTACAAGTTCGCCATCAACTAATCCTATTTCAACAGCAGCAACTGGAATAGTATATGGAATACTAGATAAACATAATCCCATTGAAGCCGCATTAATTGCTAAAATTTCCGGAAGATTATCCTGTTCAACTGAAACTACAGTTGTTACAACTTGAACATCATTTCTATACCCTTTTGGGAAAAGAGGTCTTATTGTTCTATCAACTGCTCTTCCATTTAATATTGCCTTTTCCGTTGGTTTACCTTCTCTTTTTATAAAACCTCCTGGTATTTTACCTACAGAGTATAATCTTTCTTCATATTCAACACTTAATGGGAAGAAATCTATCCCTTGTCTTGGTTCTTCTGATGCATTAACATTTGTTAATATAACAGTATCACCATAACTCATGAATATTGCAGCATTTGAAAGCATACCTATTCTTCCAAATTCAACTTTCATTTCTCTTCCTGCTATATTTGTTTTTAATTCATTTTTCATTTATGAACCTCCCTTCAAAAATATACTATATATTAAAAATTATAATTATTTCAAAATAATAGAGCGGACATAATCCGCTCTAAGATTATCTTCTTAAACCTAATTTTTTGATAATAGCTCTATATCTTTCGATATCTTGTTTTTGTAAGTAGTTTAAAAGACCTTTTCTTTGTCCAACCATCATAAATAAACCTCTTCTAGAATGATGATCTTTCTTATGAACTTTTAAGTGAGCTGTTAATTCAGTAATTCTTTCAGTAAGTAATGCTACTTGTACTTCTACTGAACCAGTATCTCCTTCGTTTCTTCCAAATTCCTTAATTATTTCTTGTTTTCTTGCCTTATCCATTAAGTTTGCACCTCCAAAAATATTAACCCCATAGCTCCAAGTAAAGAGTTTTGGCATTCTCTAAACATAGGACTAGGTTTTCAGCTATTATTATATCAAAATACTTCATTGTTGTAAATAATTTTCACTATACTTATATAAATTTTCATTTCTCGCTGTATTTTTATCTTTAATAAGCTGATTTCTAAGTTCATCTATATTATTAAACTTAGTTTGGTTTCTAATTTTTTTTATAAAAATAACTTCTATATTTTTTCCATAAATATCTTCATTAAAATCAAGAATAAACGTTTCAACAGTTAGCTTACTGCCATGTACTGTTGGATTAGTCCCTACATTAGTTATTCCTTTATACAAAATTCCATCTACAAAAACATTTGTATAATATACGCCTATTTTAGGAATAACAAAATCTTTATTTATATAAAGGTTAGCAGTAGGGAATCCTATAGTTCTTCCTATTTGCTTTCCATAAACAATTTTTCCCAATAAATGATATGGTCTTCCAAGCATATTAAACACATCAAAAACATTTCCATTTATTATTTCATGTCTTATTCTGGTACTACTTACTGCTTTATCCTTATACTTACATGGCTCCATTACATATAAATCAAAATTATACTTTTTTGATAGCTTTTTAAGTGTTTCAGTATTTCCTAAATTTTTATATCCAAATTTGTAATTAAATCCAACAACAATGCCTTTAACATTAAATTTATCAATTAAATATACTATAAATTCTTCAGCAGATCTTTCCATAAAATTTTCATCAAATTTTTCAAAATATGTTATGTCAACATTGTGATTTTTAAGAATCTTAACCTTTGTATTAAAATCTGTTAAAAGCTTTAAATTTTCATTTGGTTTAACAAATTTTCTTGGATGATTAGAAAATGTATATACCATGCTTAAAGAATTGTTTTTTTTAGCTAATTCCACAATTTTATTTACTAAGGAAATATGCCCTAAATGAAGTCCATCAAAACTTCCAAGAGCTACATATGTACCTTTTTGCAAAATATCTTTACCACTATGAAATTTAACTTCATCATAAATAATCATTTATTAATCTCCTAATACATATATATAATCAAATTAAAAGCTTTGACATTTTTAATCCTTTTTCATCTTTCATTCCAAGTCCTAGGAAAATATTATTTTCATCATAAATTCTATATAATATATTTTCTTTTACATTACAGTTAGTAACTCTTTTATCACATACCTTAACACCATTTACAAGTAATTTTGAAAAACCTTTATTAATTTTAATTGAATCATACTTTTTTAAAGCTTCTTCTATTGTAATTAAATAATTATGAATATTTTCTTTAGTAAGTTCACTTAATTTTATGCTGTTTTCCTTATAAAAAGATGACGTTCTAGTTCTTTCAAGTTTAGTAACAGTAGCTCCTACATTTAATTTTTGTCCAATATCAAAACAAAGACTTCTTATATATGTTCCTTTAGAACAAGTTACATCCATAGAAACATATGGAAGATTTATTTTTATATTTTCTATATTGTAAATAACTACTCTTCTGCCTTCTCTTTCAACTTCTATACCTTGTCTTGCAAGATCGTAAAGCCTTACTCCATTTTTTTTTAAAGCAGAATACATTGGAGGAACCTGCATATATTCTTTGCAAAAACTTAAAACAGCTTTTTCTACATCCTCTTCTGTAATAGTACTTATATCAAACTCTTCTATAACCTTACCTTCTAAATCATAAGTATCTGTATTAATGCCAAGCTTAAATTCAGTAAAATAGCTTTTATTATCGTTCATAATATAATCTATTATTTTTGTAGCTTTACCTAAACAAATAGGAAGAACACCTGTAGCTTTAGGATCTAAGGTACCTGTATGCCCTATTTTTTTTTCGCCAGATATTTTTCTTATTTCTTTGCATACATCAAAGCTAGTTAATCCTTCTTCTTTGTATATATTAATTACTCCGTTCATACATTCAACTCTTTTTCAAATTCAGTAATTATTTTTTCTTTAGCAGTTTTAAGGTCCACATTCATCATTTTTAATCCTGCAGCTTTCATGTGACCACCGCCACCAAATTTTTCAGCAATTTTTCTAACATCAAGATTATTTTTTGACCTTAAACTTGCTTTTACACCATCTTCTACTTCTTTCAATACAACTGCTGCCTCAATATTTTCAACACCAAGGGCCATGGAAATTATTTCCGAAGTGTCAACATTTCCAAGATTTAATTCTTCAAGCATTTTCATAGGCAAGCCAATATATGTAACTTTACCTTTTGCTAAAAGTTCAATATCCTTTAGTGCATATCCCATTAATTTCACCTTATTAAAAGGCTTATTATCAAATAAATTATTATATATATAAGTATTACTTACTCCAAAACCTACTAATTCTCCTGCAATGTCATGTGTTCTTTTTGTTACATTAGAATGTCTAAAACAACCTGTATCTGTTACAAGTCCTGTATATATGCATGTTCCAACTTTTTCAGAAACACTACTTTTTGAAAAATCAAGTTTCATTTCTTTTAAAAGTAGATATATAAGTTCTGTAGTTGCAGCAGCATCAGGTTCTACAAGATTTATATTTCCAAATTTTTCATTAGACAAATGATGATCTATTATTATTATATCCCCTGAATAATTTGAAATATCTGCACATATTCTAGGTTTATCACCACAATCAACAAGAATAAGCAAATCAGTATCCTTTGTAGGCTCAACTAATTCACCAGTAATCTCTTCTGCACAAGAAAGAAAAGAAAGATTTTTAGGTACTTCTTCCTTAGATATTATATAAGTATCTTTTCCAAGTATTCTTAATCCATTTAAAAGTCCAAGACCACTTCCAATTGCATCTCCATCTGGAGATGCATGGAATGTAATTGCAATTTTATTTGAGTTTAATATTTTATTTGCAATTTCAGTATATATCATAATTATTTTTCCTTAGTTTTTTGAATTAAATCTTCAATATGCATACCATAGTCTATTGACTTATCTAATTCAAATAAAATTTGAGGACTTTGCCTTAAATTAATTCTGTGAGCAATTTCTGTTCTTAAGAAACCAGCTGCCCCTTTTAAAGCTTCAAAATTACTTTGTTTTTCTTCTTCAGTTTTTGCAAAGATACTTACATATACCTTTGCATAGCTTAAATCTTTTGTAACATCTACTTCTGTTACAGATATCATTGCAGTTATTCTTGGATCTTTAATTTCATTTCTTATAAGATTACTTATTTCTCTTTTTACTTCTTCATTTATTCTACCGCCTCTATAATTAGACATAAATATCACCCTCTAACTTAAAGTTCTTTTCTTGCTATAGCTTCCATTCTAAATGCTTCTATTTCATCGCCTTCCTTAATATCATTAAACTTTTCAATACTAAGTCCACATTCAAAACCTGATGTAACTTCCTTTACATCATCTTTAAATCTCTTAAGGGAAGCAAGAGCACTTTCAAATATAACAATACCATTTCTAATAACTCTAACTTCAGCATTTCTTATCATTTTACCATCTTTAACATAGCATCCAGCAATAGTACCTACATTAGAAATTTTATATACTTCTCTAACTTCAGCTTTTCCAAGTACTATTTCTCTATACTCAGGTTCAAGCATACCAATCATTGCTGATTTAACATCTTCAATAGCATCATAGATAATTCTATATGTTTTTATATCAACGCCTTCTCTTTCAGCTGCTCCTGTAGCATTAGAATCAGGTCTTACATTAAATCCTATAATAATAGCATTTGAAGCTGCAGCAAGGGTAACATCAGTTTCAGTTATTGCACCAACTCCCCCATGTATAACTCTTACCATAACATCATCTGTAGAAAGTTTTTCTAAAGATTGTTTTATAGCTTCAACAGAACCTTGAACATCTGCTTTTACTATAATTGTAAGTTCTTTAACAGTGCCCTCCCTAATTTGATTATATAAATCTTCAAGAGATACTCTATGAGATGCATTTAAAGTTTCTTTTCTAATTGCTTCTTTTCTAGCTTCAGCCATAGTTCTAGCTGTTTTTTCATCTTTTACTTGAATAAATCTATCTCCAGCTGCTGGGACTTCAGAAAGTCCTAATATTTCTACTGGAATTGATGGTCCAGCAGATTTTATCTTCTTTCCATCATCATCAAACATAGCTCTTATTCTACCATAAGTTGATCCAACTAAAATAGAATCTCCTGCTTTTAATGTACCACTTTGAACAAGAAGTGATGCAACAGCACCCCTACCTTTATCAAGTTGTGCCTCAATTACAGTACCCTTAGCCTTTCTATTTGGATTAGCCTTAAGTTCAAGCATTTCTGCTGTTAATAAAACCATCTCAAGAAGTTGATCTATATGAAGTCCTTTCTTTGCTGATATTGGTACACATATAGTATCGCCGCCCCAATCTTCAGCCACTAAGCCATATTCAGTAAGTTCTTGTTTAACTCTATCTATATTAGCCCCTGGTTTATCTATTTTATTAATAGCAACAACTATTGGAACATTTGCAGCTTTACAGTGATCTATAGCTTCTTTTGTTTGTGGCATAATACCATCATCTGCAGCAACAACTAAAATAACAATATCTGTTATTTGAGCACCTCTTGCTCTCATAGCAGTAAATGCTTCGTGTCCTGGAGTATCAAGAAATGTAATTTTTTCTCCTTTTATTGTTACAGTATAGGCACCTATATGTTGTGTAATTCCACCTGCTTCTGAAGCTATTACCTTTGATTTTCTTATGGCATCAAGAAGTGATGTTTTACCATGGTCAACGTGCCCCATAACTGTTATTATAGGTGGTCTTTCAACTGCATTTTCATCATTTTCATCTTCTATGTCTAAAGATTCAAGTTCTGATGTAACTTCTTTTTTATCACATAATATTCCAAATTCATCACAAACTTTAGCTGCTGTATCATAATCTATTTCCTGATTCATTGCAGCCATTACACCATGCATCATTAATGACTTAATAACCTCAGCATAAGATTTTTTTAACATATCAGATAATTCTTTAACAGTAATAGTTTCACCTATTTCAAGAATTGTATTTTCAGCGAATTCTGCTTCTTTTTGAGCTTTTTCTGCTGCTATTTGTTTTTTTGTTTTTTTCTTTCTTTTATTACCTTTGTTAACTTCTTCAGACAAAATATCTTCGTATTCATCTACAATACTCTTTTTAACTTCTTTTTCTTCTTTTTTGTTTTCCTTTTCGTCTTTTTTGTTACTATCTTCATCTGAAGAACCTAGTAATTCTTTTATTAATGCTGCATCTTCATCCTCAATAACGCTCATATGATTTTTTACTTTTACATCAAATTCATCCATTAACATTGCTATAAGTTCTTTTGAACTTATGTTTAATTCTTTAGCTAATTCATATACTCTTATTTTAGACATACGATCACCCCTCTTAATTATTTTAATTCATATTTTCTTCCTCCTGGTAAAGAGCCACTAATTTTTTTGCAATATTGTTATCTAAAATAGCAATAATCTTAATTTCTGGTCTTCCTACTGCTGCTCCTAATTCTTCCTTAGAGAAATTTTGAATATATTTTATATTATTGTCATTACAATGATTTTTAAACTTCTTTTTTGACGCTTCTGATGCATCATTTGAAATTATAAATAAGTATATTTTCTTTTTATTTCTTTGCTCATTACATTTGCTATAACCTTCAATAATACTTCCTGATCTTTTAGCTAAGCCAAGAAAATTTAAAAACTTATTCATTTTTCTACTTCTTCCTTTAATTTATTTAGCAATTCCTCGTCAATTACAACTTCAAGATTTCTTCCTAATCTTTTTGTTTTAACTGCTTTTTCTAAACAACTAGCACTTTTACAAATATACGCACCTCTTCCAGCTTTTTTGCCAGTTAAATCTACAGAAACTTCTCCTTCTTTGTTTTTTACTACTCTTATTAATTCTTTTTTAGGTTTCATTTCCATACAGCCAGTGCACATTCTCATAGGAATTTTTTTTACTTTCATAAAAAACCTCCCTATTATTCTATTATTTCATTGTTTGAATCTTCTTCTACAACTTCAAACTCTGATGAATCATTTAAATCTTCATTTTCAACATATTCATTTTCAATTGTAAAATCATCACTTTCTTCTGGCATTTCGTCAGCTTGTGACTTACTCTTTATATCAATTTTCCAATTTGTAAGTTTAGCTGCAAGCCTTACATTTTGTCCTTCTTTTCCTATTGCTAATGATAGCTGATTATCATCTACTACAACCTTTGCAGATTTAGTTTCTTCATCAACTACAACGCTTAAAACCTTAGCTGGACTTAAAGAATTTGCGATAAATTCCTTTGGATCTTTGCTCCATTTAATTATATCAATTTTTTCATTTTTAAGTTCATCTACAATATTTTGAACTCTTATACCTTTAGGTCCAACACAAGCTCCCATTGCATCTACTTCTTCATCATTTGAAAATACTGCAATTTTAGATCTTGAACCAGCTTCTCTTGAAATACTCTTTATTTCTACAATTCCATTATATATTTCTGGAACTTCAAGTTCAAAAAGTCTTTTAACAAGACCAGGATGAGTTCTTGAAACATGTATTTGAGCTCCCTTTGAACCATTTTTAACTTCTACAATGTAAAGTTTTAATTTTTCATTAAAGTAGTATTGTTCACCTGGTATTTGTTCCTTAGGAACAATTACCCCTTCAAGTTTACCTAAATTAACAAATACCATATCTTTATCTTTTCTTAAAACTGTACCTGTTATTATATCATATTCTTTTTCTTTGTATTCATTATAGATAATATTTCTTTCTGCTTCCTTAATTCTTTGAGTTACAACTTGTTTTGCAAGTTGTGCTGCAACTCTTCCAAAGTTTCTTGGTGTAACTTCAATTTCTACTATATCATCTTCCTCATATTTAGGACTAATTGCTTTAGCATCTTCAATAGAAATTTCTGTTACATCATCATAAACTTCCTCACAAACAACTTTTTGAGCAAATACTTTTATTTCCCCTGTTTCTCTATCCATATTTACTCTTACATTTTGAGCAGCTGTATTAGGATTTGCATAATTTTTCTTATATGCAGCAACCATAGCATCCTCTATTGTAGTAAATATTAAATCTTCACTAATACCTTTTTCTTTAACAAGATCTTTTAAAGCACCTATAAACTCTGCGTTCATTATTAATCCTCCTTCTAAATCTCCCCATCTAAATTTGCTTTTTTTATTTTTGATTTAGGTATATTATATTCATTTTCACCACTTATAACTATAATTTCATCTTCAAGAGCCTCTTTCAAAACTCCCTTAATTTCTTTCATCCCTTCAACTTGGCTTTTTAGCTTTACATATACATCTCTGCCAATAAATCTTTTGAAATGTTCTTGTGTGTGTAATTGTCTATTAAGACCTGGTGAAGATACTTCTAAATAATACGGATCCTTAATTGGATCTTTATCATCTAAAACCTCACTAACTCTTCTTGAAAGATTTTCACAATCATTAAGTGATACGCTGCCTTCTTCCTTATCTATATATATTCTAAGAAAATAGTCCTTGTTTTCTTTTACATATTCTACATAATAAATAAGTAAATTAAGATCATTTGCTATTGGCTTTGTAAACTCTAATACTGTGTTTATTAAGGCATCATTTTGCATTTGTATACCTCCTTATATTTAATTGTAAATACTTAATATGCATTAATATATATATATCATTTGCATAAAAAGCTATAAGATACTATCTTTTAAAAATTTTTATGTAAAAACGCAACTAAAGAAATATAGTTGCGCTGACAAATAGAAAGAGCGGGTAAAATGCCCACTCAAAAACTCTAGCTATTAAAGATAAATCTTATATATAAATAATATCATATATACATTTATATTTCAAGTCCTTTACTAAAAAGTAACCTATATAGATTGTATTTCCTTCATAAGTTCATCTACAAGTTCAGATTCTTTAACTTTTTTTATAATTTGTCCTTTCTTAAATATAATTCCTTCACCTTTACCTCCAGCAATTCCAATATCTGCTTCTCTTGCTTCTCCAGGTCCATTTACAACGCACCCCATAACTGCAACCTTTATATCTTTTTTAATTCCTTCTAATCTTTTTTCTACTTCATTTGCTATTTCTATTAAATTTATTGCTGTTCTTCCGCATGTAGGACAAGAGACAAATTCTACTCCGCCTTTTCTTAAATCTAAAGCCCTTAATATTTCCCTTGCGACTTTTATTTCTTCTACTGGGTCACTTGTTAGAGAAACTCTTAAAGTATCACCTATCCCCTCTGATAGTAATGTCCCTATACCAATACTTGATTTTATAGTTCCCTTAAAAGGTGTTCCTGATTCAGTAACTCCTAAATGAAGAGGATAATTACACTTTTCTGATACTAATCTATAAGCATCAATCATCATAGAAACATTAGAAGATTTTATTGATATTACAATATCATGAAAGTCAAGATCTTCTAGAATTTTAACATGTCTTAAAGCACTTTCTACTAAGCCCTGGGCATTTACAGTTTTATATTTTTCTAAAATGTCTTTTTCAAGGGAACCTGAATTAACACCAATTCTAATTGGAATATTTTTTTCTTTTGCCATATTTACTACAGCCTTTATTCTATCAATACTTCCAATATTCCCAGGATTTATTCTAAGGGCATTTATCCCATTTTCCATAGCCTTTAATGCTAATCTATAATCAAAATGTATATCTGCAACTACAGGAATAGGAGATTTAGAAACTATTTCTTTTATACTTTCTGCAGCCTCCATATCAGGAACAGCACATCTTATAACTTCGCAACCTGCATTATATAAAAGTTTAATTTGATCTAAAGTTTTTTTTGCATCTCTTGTATCAGTATTAGTCATTGATTGTATAACAACAGGTGCATCTCCTCCAATAAATACATTACCAACTTTTATTTTTCTTGTTTCTCTTCTTTTCATTTTTTATCCTCCTACAAACTTATAGGAAACAATATATCTTTAATTGTAACTGCAACCATAAGTATCATTAACATTATAAAACCGAAAGCATTTATTGCTGTTAAAACTTTTTCAGGTACTTTCCTTCTTGTTATCATTTCAATTAATAATATAAGAGTTGTACCTCCATCAAGTTTCGGAAATGGAAGTGCATTAAATACTGCTAAACTTATTGATAATATACCAATTAAATATATAAAATTCCAAATTCCCATTTCTGCTGCAGAAGCAGATACTTTAACAACACTAACAGGACCTCCAACATCTGTTTTAAAGTTACCTTTACCTGTTACAAGTTTCTTTATTGAAAATAAAGTTTCATTAACTAATGTACGAGTTTCAAAAGTACTGTGCTTTAAACTTTCAATAACACTTGGATTTTGTATTTTTTCAAAAGAAACTCCTATCATATATCTATCATATTCTTCACTGTATTTAGGAATAAGATTTGTCTTGTAACTTTCTCCATTTCGTACATATTCAATTTCCATTTCCTTATCCTTAGCTTCTGCAATAGCCATGCTAACATCATCATAAATATACATCTTTTTGCCATCAACTTTTGTTATTTCATCTCCAGGCAAAATTCCAGCTTCACTTGCTGCTCCGTCTTCTGTAACCTCTGCTAAAGCCTTACTGCCAAACCCTACATTATAATAAAATGTTGTAAAAAGTGCCATAGCAAATAGAAAATTCATAACAATACCTGCAATCATTACACTTATTCTTCTTAAATGTGATTTATTAAGCATGCACCCTGGATCATCAATATTTTCTTCTCCATCAAGAAGCATTACAAAACCACCAATAGGAAGAAGTGCTAAACTATATCTTGTTTCTTTTCCTTGATATGATAATATTCTTGGTCCCATTCCAATAGAAAATTCAATAACTTTAACTTTATTGATTTTTGCCATTATAAAATGTCCAAGCTCATGAACAATAACAAGTAAACCAAAACCTATAAGCGCCAAAACATATTTCATGTTTAATCCTCCTAACTAAATTTTTCTAAAACATATTTTCTTACTTTTTTATCTAAGGAGATTATGTTATCTATTGTTAATTCTTCTTTAGATTCTTTTTCAAAATAATTCATAGCATCTTCAATAATATCTGCAATATCTAAGAATTTAATCTTTTCCTTTAAGAATAGATCTACTGCCACTTCATTTGCTCCATTTAATATAGTAGGCATAAGTCCAGCCTTTTTACCTGCTTCAAAAGCAAGTCTTAAACATTTAAATGTATCATAATCTGGCTTTTCAAAAGTAAGCTTAGATATTTCATAAAAATCAATAGTTTTAGCTACTGCTTTTTCTCTTTTAGGATAATTCATAGCATATTGAATAGGAAGTCTCATATCTGCTGAAGCAAGTTGTGCTATAACACTTCCATCTTTATATTCCACCATTGAATGGACAATACTTTCTTTATGAACAATAGGTTTTATATTATCATAAGGACAATTAAAAAGGAAATGAGCTTCTATAACCTCTAAGCCTTTATTCATAAGAGTGGCGGAATCAATAGTTATCTTTTTCCCCATGCTCCAATTAGGATGATTTAATGCTTCCTTTACTGTAATATGTTTAAGTTCATCATAAGTTTTACCTCTAAAAGGTCCCCCTGATGCTGTTAATATTATATTTTTAAGATCCTTATATTCATTTCCTCTAAGGCATTGAAAAATAGCTCCATGTTCTGAATCTACAGGTAAAATCTTAACATTATTTTCCTTTGCTAGTTTCATAACTATTTCCCCTGCTACTACAAGGGTTTCTTTATTTGCAAGGGCAATATCTTTACCCTTTTTTATAGCTTCAATAGTTGGGACAAGACCTATCATACCAACAACAGATGTAACAACCATTGTTGCAGAAGGGACAGTAGCTACCTTAACAAGCCCGTCAATTCCACTATATACATTTGTATTAAAATTATTTTCCATGCAAAATTCTTTTACATCTTCAGCACTTTTTTCATCCATCATTGCTACATGCTCAGGTTTGAATTCCCTAATTATTTCTATAATCTTTTTCACAGATGAGTTAGCTGTTATTCCTACAAGTTTAAAATTATCTTTTTCTTTTCTAATAACATCAAGAGTTTGAGTTCCTATAGAACCTGTAGCCCCTAATATTGACACAAATTTCATCTTATTCCTCCTTAGATTTTATATATAAATTACATTTCATTCTATAAATTATTTAACTAACTTATATTATTGTATATTAAAATCAAAATAATAACAAATTAATTTATTTCAATTATCCTTTAATATCATATCTTTAGCTAGTATACAATAAATAGGCCCGAATATTACTCCCACAAATCCAAACATTTCTATAAATATATACATAAACAAAAATATTACTATAGGATGCACTTTTAAATTTTTACCTAGAAATTTTGCTTCTAATATTTCCCTTATTAGTTGAACAAAAACATAAAGAAGTATAAGCCCAATAGAAAAAAAGTACCTTTTAACAAAAAAATTATATACTATAAGAGGAATAAAAACTATAACAGTTCCTATATAAGGAAGAATATCAAGTATACCACATATAAGTCCTAAAAAAAGATAATTATTAACACCTAAAAAGTAAAAACCTATAATAATTGCAATTGTAGATAATATAATAAGTTTACCCTCAATTAATATCATTTCTAACATATTATTTTTCTGATTTCTAATTTGATTAACAATATCTATTGATAGTATTTTGTTCATAATAAAACATATTTGTTCTTTTTCTGTAAAAATAAAATAGCATGCAATATTACCAATAAAATAAGCTATAAATTGATTACCAGTATTTTTTATCTTCAAGCCAATATTTCCCTTTCCTACAATATTAAGTACATCAATAAATTGAATATCTTTAATATAATCAAAAATATATTTATATTGAAGCAAAAAAGAATTATATATATTATTAAATTCTCCAGAAAAACTTGACAATAAATTATAGAAAGTCTTACTTATAATTGTAAGAATTAAAAATATCATTACATTGCAAAAAACAATACTTATAACTGCTGAAACTTTTTTATTTATACCAGCTTTTAAAAGTATGTTATACGTAGGTGTAGCTAAAACAAATATTATAAGCAAAGTCCAAAAAGGTTTAAAATAGAATCTTATAAAAAAAATTAAAATTGTCATTATAATAAACAATATTAATAGTTTTATTAAGAGATTATATTTATATATTTTCATAATATGCCTTTCAAAATTATTAAAAATTCTATAAATATTTATATGCATACAAATTTACAGTCATACAAATTTATATAAAAATAAAAAACCTTTGCTTAGATAACAAAGGTTTTTATCATACTAAATATGTATTATTAATGTCAAATAATAATATACTACTACATTAGTAAATAAAATAGAATCAAATCTATCTAAAATCCCACCATGACCTGGTATTAAATTGCTATAATCTTTTATGTCAACATATCTTTTAATAGATGATGCTACAAGATCTCCAAATTGACTTAAAATACCACATATTAATCCCACTATAACAAAATGATAAACTGGCATTACATCTGCAAAATTACTTATAACAAAACCATATATACCTGATATTAAAGCAGTTCCTATAACGCCACCTATTGAACCTTCTATAGTTTTTTTAGGACTTACTTTAGGGCAAAGTTTATGCTTTCCAAAGAATTTTCCAGAATAATAAGCACAAGTATCAGTAATCCAAGCTCCTATAAAAACAAGCCATACATAAAAATTACCTGATGCTTTTTCTGATATCATTGGAAGGAATGAGAAAAAAACACCAACATATAAAAAACCAAGTATTGTAATTGCAGAATCTATAAAAGTAATTTTCAAATTTATTACAGGTATAATAAGTGCAATTAGTGTAAGTGCAATTAAAAGATTAAACAGACTCGAAAAATCATTATTAAATGTATAATACAAAATAATAGCAATATAACCTAATATACTTATAGGCTTAAAGTGTTTAATTCTTGTAGCTTTGTAAAATTCAAACATACCAAGTAGCGATAACACAAAAGTAAATAATTTCAATGGCATTCCGCCTAAAAATACAAATATAATGAATGGTGCTATCATTAAAGCACCTAAATATCTATTATTAGATTTCAAATTATCACCTCAAAAAATTAAATTCCCCCAAATCTTCTATCTCTATTTTGATAATCATAAATTGCAGTTCTAAGATCATCTTCTGAAAAATCAGGCCAGCATATATTAGTCACCCAAAATTCTGAATAAGCTGCTTGCCAAAGTAAAAAGTTACTTAATCTTTGTTCTCCAGATGGTCTTAAAATCATATCAGGATCTGGCATACCTGCAGTATATAAATGATCTGATATTAGCTTTTCAGAAATATCTGAAGCTTGTATTTTTCCTTCTTTTAAATCTAAAGCAATTTCTCTACAAGCTTTTGTAATTTCATCTCGGCCACCATAATTAACAGCTATATTCATATATATTCCTGTATTATTTTCTGTTTGTTTCATAGCAGCATATATTCCGTCAACACATTCTTTAGGTAATTCATCAATTTTTCCTATAAACTTTAAACATACGTCATTTTTATCAAGTTCGTTAACTTCTTGTTTTAAATATTGAACCAAAAGTTTCATTAATGCTCCTACTTCTTCCTTAGGCCTCTTCCAATTTTCTGTTGAAAAAGCATAAAGAGTTAAATATTTAACTCCAAGTTTTTTTGATTCAATAAGTATTTTTCTTACTACTTCTACACCTGCTTTATGTCCAAAACTTCTTGGAAGTCCTTTTTTCTTAGCCCATCTTCCATTCCCATCTAGTATAATTCCTATATGTGTTGGAATTCTATCCATATCAATTTCAAAAGATACTCCCTTTTCATCCTTACCATTTGAAATTTTTTTCATACATGTTTTAAACATCTTTACCTCCTATAAAAAGCAGAGATTTACCAAAGAAACTGATAAATCTCTAACAAAACAAATTTAACTATATAGACATAATTTCATTTTCTTTAGCTGCCACAACAGTATCAATCTTCTTAATATGAGTATCTGTTATTTTTTGAATGTCATCTTCGCCTTTCTTTATTTCGTCTTCAGAAAGATCTCCTTCTTTCTTTAAAGCTTTAATTTTTTCATTAGCATCTCTTCTTATTGATCTAATAGCAACCTTAGCTTCTTCTCCAACTTTTTTTACCTTTTTAACTAAATCTTTTCTTGTTTCTTCAGTTAATTCAGGAACTATAAGTCTAATAACATTACCATCATTTGAAGGATTTAATCCTAAATCAGATTTTAATATTGCTTTTTCTATATCTTTTAAAATTGTTTTTTCCCAAGGAGTAATCATTAAAACTCTTGGTTCTGGTGCAGATACATTGGCAACTTGACTAATTGGGCATGGACTTCCATAATAATCAACTTGCACTCTATCAAGCATACTTGGATTAGCCCTACCAGCCTTCATTGTAGATAAATCTGATTCTAATTTAGAAATAGTTTTACCCATTTTTTCTTCAGAAACTTTTTTAATATCTTTAATCATATTATCCTCTCCTATTTCTTATATACTAATGTACCTATTTTTTCTCCTGAAATAGCTCTTTTTATATTATTTGGATCATCTAACCCAAATACTAATATAGGAATATTATTGTCCATACATAAAGATGTTGCAGTTGAATCCATAACTTGAAGACCTTTATCTAATACTTCAATATATGATAATGAATCGTATTTTTTAGCATCTGCAAATTTATGAGGATCTTTATCATATACACCATCAACTTTCTTTGCAAGTAATATTACATCTGCTTCTATTTCAGCAGCTCTTAAAGCAGCTGTAGTATCAGTAGAGAAATAAGGGTTACCTGTGCCTGCTGCAAAAATAACTACTCTACCCTTTTCTAAATGTCTCATTGCTCTTCTTCTTATAAATGGTTCTGCTACTTCCTTCATCTCTATTGCAGTTTGAACCCTTGTCATAACTCCAACTTGTTCTAATGAATCTTGAAGAGCTAAAGCATTTATACATGTAGCAAGCATGCCCATGTAATCAGCAGTAGTTCTATCCATTCCTTCTCCACTTCTGCCTCTCCATATGTTACCGCCACCTACAACAGCTCCAACTTCAATTCCCATATCTACTAATTCTTTAATTTCTAAAGCTATTCTTGTACATACGTTAAAATCTAATCCAAATCCATTTTCTCCAGCAAGTGCTTCACCTGAAAGCTTTAACATTACTCTATTATATTTATTTGCCATATTAATATTGCCTCCATGTTTTAATCTTAGAAATTTTCAAAAAAAGAGAACACAAGGTGTTCTCTTAATTATTTTTTATTTGCCCATTTGCTTAGCAACTTCTTCAGCAAAGTTTTCTTCAACCTTTTCGATTCCTTCGCCTCTTTCAAATCTTACAAAACTAGCAACTGAAATTGGAGATCCAACCTCTTTTGACTTTTCATCAAGAAGTTTTGATATTGTCTTATCCCCGTCCTTAACCCATAATTGATCTACAAGGCAAACTTCTTTATAGTATTTATTAATTCTACCTTCAACCATTTTTTCAACGATTTTTTCAGGTTTTCCTTCATTTAATGCTTGAGCTCTATATATCTCTCTTTCTTTTTCAATAGCAGTTTGATCTACTGAATTCTTATCTAAGAATAAAGGATTTGCAGCAGCTACTTGCATACATAATTCTTTAGCAACAGCCTTAACAACATCAGAATCAGAATCACAAGCTAATTCAACAGCAACACCTATTCTTCCTGCACCATGCATGTAAGTTTGAACCACACCATTTTGTACTTCAAATTTCTTAAATCTTCTTACTGTCATGTTTTCACCAAGAGCAGCAATTAAATCAGTAAGAGCTTCTTTAACTGTTTTTCCATTTTCAAAAGTTTCAGCTTCTAATTCTTCTACTGTAGTAGCTTTAGATTCAGCTATGAAAGCAGCAAGTTTATCAACAAATGACTTAAATTGATCATTTTCAGCAACGAAATCTGTTTCACAGTTAACTTCTACTACAACAGCTTTCTTGCAGTCTTCTGTTTGATAAGTTTTTACTATTCCTTCAGCAGCAACTCTTCCTGCCTTTTTAGCAGCAGCAGCTAATCCCTTTTCTCTTAATATTTCTATAGCTTTTTCTACGTCTCCATTAGTTTCAGTTAATGCCTTTTTACAAGCCATCATACCTGCACCAGTTCTATCTCTTAATTCTTTTACTGACTTTGCAGTTATCATAATTCATCCTCCTAAAAATCATTATTCTTAAATATTTCTTTGTGAAAAAGGCAAATGAATTTAATTCATCTGCCTTTTATTATTAAAATTTAACTAGGCAGCAAAGCTGCAAATTTAATTATATTATTCAGCAGCTACTTGTTCACCTTGTCTTCCTTCAATGATTCCATCTGCCATTTTAGCTGTTATTAACTTAACGGCTCTTATAGCATCATCATTTCCTGGAATAACATAATCTACTTCTTCAGGATCGCAATTAGTATCTACAATAGCTACTACTGGAATTCCTAATATTTTAGCTTCTAATATAGCATTCTTTTCTTTTCTTGGATCTACAACGAACATTGCTCCAATATTATCAGCATCTAAGTTCTTTATTCCACCAAGATTCTTTTCTAATTTTTCTAATTCCATTTTTAATTTAATAACTTCTTTTTTAGGAAGAACATCAAATGTTCCATCTTCTTGCATCTTGTTTAATTCTTCCATCTTTTTAATTCTTTGCTTTATAGTTGTGAAGTTAGTAAGCATTCCACCTAACCATCTGTTATTTACATAATGCATATTAGATCTTATTGCTTCTTCTTCAATAGCTTCTTGAGCTTGCTTCTTAGTACCAACAAATAATATATCTTTACCATCCATTGCTACTTGTTTTATAAATTCATAAGCTTCTTCAGCTTTCTTTACAGTTTTTTGTAAATCTATTATGTAGATTCCGTTTCTTTCTGTAAAGATGTATGGAGCCATTTTAGGGTTCCATCTTCTAGTTTGGTGACCGAAATGTACACCTGCTTCTAATAATTGTTTCATTGATATAACTGACATTGTTTTCCCTCCTGGTTTTTACCTCCATTATCCTTATCTCATGCTACAACCTTATGGCACCTAGCGCATGCTCTAAGATAATGTGTGTATTTAATTTCCTAAGTTAGTATATCATAAGCTTTACTATGAGGCAAGATTTTTTTGAAATTTATATATTTTAGCTAATAATAAAGGCCACTTTAAAAAAGCAGCCTTTTTTAACTATTTTATCTTTTTAAGTTCATCCATAAGCTTGTCATTTAATATTTTTATGTGTGTACCTTTCATACCTAAAGATCGTGATTCAATTACCCCAGCACTTTCAAATTTTCTAAGAGCATTTACAATAACACTTCTTGTTATTCCAACTTCCTCAGCTATTTTTGATGCAACTAAAAGCCCTTCATCTCCATGTATTTCATTGAAGATGTGTTCCACAGCTTCAAGTTCTGAATAAGATAATGTACCAATGGCAAGTTGAACAACTGCTTTTTTTCTAGTTTCTTCTTCCAATTCGTTTTGTTTTGCTCTAAGAATTTCCATGCCAACTATTGTAGCACTATATTCAACTAATACTAAATCTTCTTCTGAAAAATTCTTTCCAAACCTTGCAAGTATTAAAGTACCAAGTCTTTCTCTATTACCAATGATAGGCACTATTGTTGTTATCTTATCTTCCTCCTGACATTTGTGTTCACTTTCTAAAACACATAATCCTTTACTTTTTATATTTGATATAGTATCTATTATGTCTAATAGTTTTTCATTATAGACAGCCGGAAACATTTTATCTTCTAATATTTTTCCTTTCATAATACTACAATCAAAATCTTCTAAAAATGTGTGTCCTAAAATTTTTCCTTTTCTGCTGGCTATATAAACATTACAATCTAAAACCTCACTTAATAAGCTGCAAATTTCATTAAACTCTACTGGTTCTGTTCCTTTCTTTTGTAAAATCTTATTAAGCCTTCTAGTCTTGTTTAATAATGATGCCATTTGTTACCCCTCCATTACTTATACCTTGTAACATATTACAATAATTGCATAATGCTTATACAATTTATTAAATTCTAACTTACAAAGGAATTGTATTAATAATTTAAACTTTCTATTTATATATTACCATATTTTTACAATTAATCAAGTATTTTATGAATCTTTTATAAAAATAAATTTAAAAAACATGTATTATATCTCTTCTTTTTTATTTTCATCCTTTGGTAATATTTTTTTGAAATTACATTCCTTGTTAGAACACTGAATATATGCTCCATCTTTCTTGGAGAATTTCTTAACCATATAACAATTACATTCTGGACATTTTTCTTTTACAGGCTCGTTCCAACTTACAAAATCACATTCTGGATATCCAGAACAGCCATAAAATTTCTTGCCTTTTTTACTTCTTTTAACAACAATTTTCTTACCACATTTAGGACATGGTACATCTATTTCCTCTACAATAGGTTTAGCATTTTTACACTCTGGATATCCAGGGCATGCCAAGAATTTACCATAACGTCCTCTTTTTATAACCATCATCCTACCACATTTTTCACATGGTATATCTGTAACTTCATCTTCTATTACCACTTTAGAAACTTCTTTTTCTGCTTTATCAATACAAACTTTAAGTGGTTCAAAAAATTCTGCTACAACTTTTTTCCATTGCTCTTTTCCATCTTCAATGTTATCTAGATTTTTTTCCATTTCAGCAGTAAAATCTACATCTACAATTTGTTTAAAGTAATCACTCATTATATTATTTACAATAAATCCAAGGTCAGTTGGTATAAGTACTCTTTTTTCTCTTGTTACATAATTTCTACTTACTAAAGTTGAAATAGTTGGAACATAGGTACTAGGTCTTCCTATACCTTTTTCCTCCATCAGTTTTACAAAAGAAGCTTCACTAAATCTTGCTGGTGGTTGAGTAAAATGTTGTTTTCCCTCAATTTTGTCCTTGCTTAATTTTTCCTTTTCTGAAAGTTCTGGTAAGTTTACAGATTTAGCCTCTTCTTCTGATATATATTCATATATTTTCATAAATCCATCAAAGTCTACACTTGAACCTGTAGCTTTAAATTTATACTCTCCATTAACAATATCAATAGAACTTGTTTTTAATATGCAACTTGACATTTGACTAGCCACAAATCTTTTCCAAATTAGTGAATATAATTTATACTGCTCTGGAGTCAAATTTTCTTTAGCTACTTCTGGAGTTATTTCTACGTATGTAGGTCTTATTGCTTCATGAGCATCTTGTATATTCTTTTTTGATTTAAATGCTCTAGGTGATTCAGGTATATATTCATTTCCATAAGAATCCTTTATAAAAGTTACTGCCTTTTCTTGAGCTTCTTTTGATATTCTTACTGAATCTGTTCTCATATATGTAATAAGACCAATAGTTCCATAACCCTTAACTTTAACACCTTCATAAAGTATTTGTGCAATTGACATAGTTCTCTTTGTCATGAAATTAAGCTTTTTCCCAGCTTCTTGTTGAAGAGTACTTGTTGTAAAGGGTGGTAATGGATTTTTTTGTTTTTTTCCATTTACGATTTTATCCACAAAAAAATCATTTTTAGATAAATCATTTATTATTTCATTTGCTTCATCTTCATTATTTATTTCTAGTTTTGAACCATTTTTATTTATAAGTCTTACATTAAATTTTTTTCTATCTTTTTTTAATGTAGTTTCTACAGACCAATATTCCTTAGGTATAAATTCTTTAATTTCATTTTCCCTATCACATATAAGTCTTAAGGCTACAGATTGAACTCTACCTGCACTTAATCCCCATTTAACATTCCTCCATAATATAGGACTAATTTCATAACCTACAAGCCTATCTAATACTCTTCTTGCCTGCTGTGCATCAACAAGATTTTGGTTAATTGTCCTTGCTTCTTTTAATGAACTTTTAACAGCAGTTTTTGTTATTTCATTAAACACAATTCTACAGTTTTCTTTTTCATCTATTTTTAAAATATTAGCCAAATGCCATGATATAGCTTCTCCTTCACGGTCAGGGTCGGTAGCAAGATATATTTTATCAGATTTTTTAGCTAATTTTTTTAATTTACTTATTAATTCACCTTTGCCTCTAATTGTTATGTATTTAGGAGTATAGTTATTTTCTATATCTACACCAAGCTTACTCTTAGGCAAATCCCTAACATGCCCCATTGAAGCTTCTACCACATAATTTTTTCCTAAATATTTTTCAATTGTTTTTGCTTTTGCTGGTGATTCCACTATTACTAATTTTTGACCCATACTACTACTCCTATTGGAGTATGCACCCCCTTAAATTTATATTATTTTTGCATAATAATTACCTGGCAGGCAAATTATCTGTTTTTTCATTTGCATTTCAAATAATACATTAATTAAAACTTCTCTGTCAAATTTACAATGACTCTCAATGTAATCAATATGTTTAGGTTCTTCTTCAATTACACTTAATATTTTTTCCTTAATTGGAGAATCACATTTGTTATTTTTTCTATTTATATCTAATTTAAGTGCAGTATATAAATCTGCCATTTCTGCAAACACTAACGCGCCCTCTGATATAAGGGTATTACATCCTATACTTTCATTTGAAAATATAGAACCAGGAACAACCATAACATCCTTTCCCTGTTCAATAGCTAACCTTGCTGTAATTAATGAACCACTTTTTTTAGAAGCTTCAATTACAATTGTAAGCTTACTTAATCCACTAATAATCCTATTTCTTCTTGGAAAATTGTAAGCCATAGGTGGAGTCCCAGGTAAAAATTCTGAGATTATAAGACCTTTTTTCTCTATCTCACTAAATAATAAATTATTTTCTCTAGGATAACATATATCAATGCCACATCCAAGTACAGCTATAGTATTCCCATTACCAGAAATTGCAGTTTTATGAGCTATGCTGTCAATACCCCTTGCACCACCACTTATTATTGTGATATTATAGCTAATCAATTCATTTGTCAATATTTTAGCAGCTTGAATTCCATAATTTGTACATTTTCGTGCTCCTACAAAGGCTACTTTTAATCCCTTTAGCAAATTAATATTTCCTTTGTAAAATAGCACATAGGGGCGATCATCATAATATTTTAGTTCTTCTGGATATTCTTTATCAGTAGTTACTATGAATTTAATATTATTTTTTTTTAACTTTTCTGTTAATAAATCAATTTCTTTAGTTAAGTTATAATTATCATATGCCTTAAACTTTTTTAAAAGTATATTATTTTCCCTTATAATATACTCAAAATTATCATATATATCTTTTTCACTTTTATATTTATTAATTAATTTTATTTTATAATTATTACTTATATCAAGTAAAATCATCCAAAGCTTATAATCCATAATTTAACCATACAATGATTACTATAACACTGTATTTTACTCCTTTCATATTTTTAATATTTAAAATATACTTTTTTATTATTCACATATGAAAGGAATCTTATACAAACAAATAACAAAAGGGCTAAATGTAACTACATTTAAACCCTTTTGAAAACAATCTAATAACACCTTAAGGCGTTATTTTTATGCATGATTATCTTCCCTTGTGTTTTTGTTTTCGCTTTTCCTGTTTAAGATTAAATTTTTTTTCTTTTTCTTCTTCACGTTTAGCTTTTGATTTAATCTTTCTTTGAAGTTTATTTTCCTCATGCATAAGGCTTAATGCCCTTTGAGCTTTTGTTCCTACTTCTCCATTTTTCTTAAGAGCTTTTTTAATTTCTCTTTGCTGTCTTTTGGGATTAATAGTTCTTAGAGCACTAGCTTTTTCCTTTAGTTTTGGACTAAATTTGAACTTATAATAATTCTTAAGCAAGAAATCAAACACTTCATAATCCTTAGGTTCAGCTCCAAAGGTGATTTTACAAGCACAATAATTATCACCCTCTCTTTTTTCTAATATACCAATCCAAAAAGGATCATTAAAAAGCACATTAAGTTCAATATAATTTAATTCATCCATAACTATCCCCCTTAAAATATAAATAAAGAAAGGACAACCAAGGAGGCAGGTTACTTACAAAAAATTTGCGTCTGGACTACCAACCAGACTGTGTTTTTATCTTTATAATAAAATATTAAATTTTTATATGAATTTTGTCAAATATTTATTTTTTTATATTAATATATGGCAAATTTACAATTATCTTAGTTCCAATATCTTCTCGTGAAAGAACTTCAAAATATCCCTTATGATTATCAATAATCCACTTAGCAATTGAAAGTCCAAGACCAGTACCACCAGTTTTTCTATCTCTTGCACTATCTGCCCTAAAAAATCTTTCAAAAATATGTGAAACATCATTAACTCCTATACCTATACCATTATCTGATACAGAAAATGCTGGTTCGTTTTTTTTATTAATGAATACTTTTAATAATATAATTTCTCCCTTTTGAGTATATTTTGCAGCATTTTCAACTAATATTCTTGCAGTTTGCTTTAACAACTCTTCATCACCAGTTATATATATATCATCTTTTTTAGAATATCTATATATATGATTTTCATCTATCATAATAGATTCCTCATATACTTCATTTATCATTTTAGTTAAAGAAAATTGTGATAAATTAAGTTTTGTTTTACCATTTATTCCTCTTGCTAAAAATAATAATTGTTCAATTAAATTTTTCATATGAAGGGATTCACTTTTTATTGCTTCAATAGACTCTTCAAGTACTTTTTCATCTTCTTTTCCCCATCTATCAAGCATATTAGCATATCCCTGAATTACAGCTATGGGAGTTCTAAGTTCATGGGAAGCATCTGATACAAATCTAGCTTGCTGACGATAAGAATCTCTCATTCTCTCTAATAAATTATTAATGGAATTTTCAATACCCTTAAGTTCACTATCTTTTATATGTATCTTATCTTCATTACTAACTACACTAATGTTTTCTATTGCATCTTCAAGAGATTGCATTTTACTTTCATCAAAGGCCATACTACTTAATTTATCCGTAGTTTCTGCTATTTCATCTAAAGGTTTAAGTTTTCCTTTTATATATTTATTTCCAGTAATATGACTTTTTATTAAGCTTATTAGTTGTACAATAGATAAAGCAATTATTATATTTCTAATATCAAGGACAAGCTCTGTTGCATCCTTATGCAATTCCTTACCATTGTCAAGATAAACACTATATGTAAAGTTCTTAAAGTCACTACTTGGATAAAACATTCTCTTTCCTGTAAAAAAGCCATTAAATTCATTTGCCTCAGTTTTATAACACCACATAAAAATTAATACAAAAAAAATCATTATATCAATAATAATATACTTTTTTAAAATACTTAATGTAAAATGTGAATTTATCTTTACTGCAATAGATGATACCTTCTTTTTGTTTTTGTTAATATTTTTTTTGGTCATTTATCCCTTTTCCTCTTGATCTTTAATTACATATCCAACTCCCCTAACAGTAGAAATAATTTTCACATTAAAGGCATCATCAATTTTTGTTCTCAAAAACCTTATATATACATCTATTACATTAGTTTCTCCAACATAATCATAACCACAAACATTTTCCATTAAAAAATCACGGTTTAAAACTATATTTTTATTTTCCATAAGTATTTGTAAAAGATTAAATTCTCTATTTGTAAGTTCTACTATTATACTATTATAAGCTACCTCATGACGTTTTTTATCTAATGTAAGTTTACCAACTTGAAGTTTTGAACCATCTGTATTATTTAAGGTTTTTTTCTTCTTTCTTAATGCATTTCTTATTCTAGCTAAAAGTTCTTCTATAGCAAAAGGTTTTGTTATATAGTCATCAGCCCCTGCATCAAGACCTGATACCTTATCCATTACTGCATCTCTTGCTGTAAGCATAATAACTGGCACATCAGATTCTTTTCTTATTCTTCTTAAAACTTCAAGCCCATTTAATTTAGGAAGCATAATATCTAAAAGAATCAAGTCTACATTTTCCTTTTCAGCAATATCTAAGCCTTCTCTACCATCAAAAGCCTTTATTATATCATATCCTTCATGCATAAGTTCTAATTCAATAAACCTTGCAATTTTCATTTCATCTTCTACTATTAATATTTTACTCATTATTTTCTAGCCCCCTATTTTACCTTGCCACCTCTGTATTGTATCATTACATTTTTTTAAAAATATATTTATACTATCATTTTCACTAATATCTTTGCCTGTAAACTCATATGTAATATCGCAAAACATACCAATAATAATAAGTGGCACAACAAATCCAAAAGCAGTAAATGTAAGTGCAATAAATGCAATTAATGGAACTTTTATTGGCTCTGTATTTTTTCTTCTAATTTCAAAATAATTTCTACTTCCCCTGTCTAAAACATCATTAATTCCACTAGGTATCTTTTGCGAAAAGTTATAATTATTACTATTAGGCATTTCACTAGAGCTGCTACTAGGATTATAATCTTTTGTATTATAATATAAAACTTTAGAATTTTTAATTCTTCCCTTTTCCTCTAAAAAAGAAAGGGCATCTAATAAATCTCCATCCTTTTTTTTTAAAACATATTCTGCCTCTTCATAACTAATATTAGCTGCTTGCTGCAACTTAATAACTTGCTTGTTATTATTTTTTTCTTTTTTATTTAAATTAACCATTATTATCACTTTCCAAATATTTATTAAGCTATTAAAATTATACTACATATTTTTATACTTTACATTTTACATAATGGAAATTAAAAACTAATATATTATTTATTAAAATTGCATTAAAAAACTGCTACAACATAATAAATTTATTACTTCTCTAGCAGTTTCACTTTAATTATTTAATAATTAATTCATATGAATTTTCCTTTTTTAAAAAGCCATTGCTTTTATAAAGAAATTTTCCATATTTAGAAGCACTTACTCTAAATACTTTTATGCCTTTAGTTTTTCCTTCATTTATTGCACTAATAAGTATTTTTGATGCAATATTTTGTCTTCTATAATAAATATCCGTATACATATTTACTACATTTGCAATAATACCTGTTTCATTTTCAAAATATGGTACCAGATTGTATATTAAAATACCTCCAGTAGCAATTATTTTATTATCATCTTCCCCAACATATAGTATAAGTGATTCATTCTTTAAATTTTTATAATAAAATTTTTTAAGATTTTCTGAAATATCTTTTTCATCATTTCCTTCATCCTTAAGTTGCTTTATTCTCAAAGAGACAAGGGTATCTATATCCTCTACTTTAGCTTTTCTAATTTTAATCTTTCCCTTAATTTGCTTATAATAAAATTTCATAGGAGTAAAGATAATACCATCTTTCATTTGCTCTTTATCTGTATCAAAAAATCCCAATTTATGATATACATCCCTTGCATAATGGGAAGAATTTACTGATATAAAATCATATTTACCTTTATATTTTTCTTTTACAACATTAAAAAGTTTTGTAGCTATGCCTTGTTTTTGGAAATTTTCATGAACAAACAAAAGACTTATATGATTTTCATTTTTAGTTGCAATTATTCCTACAAGTTTTTTTTCAGAATAACTACCAATTACCTTTTCTACATGATAACATCCTATAAATTTCATGGTACCATTAGTTAAATTTTTCAACAAATTTTCTTCTTTAATAAAATCAATAAAATTTTCTACTTCAAAATTATTATAATTTTCAGATTCAAATTTAATAAATACATTTTTCACCAAATTTGATACTGCTTTTATATCTTTAAAATTTAATTCTCGTATTAGAAAATTATCTTCCATATAATCAACCTCACATAAGTTCAAAACGTTTAAGTAACATTTATTATACCATAACTTATTTTTATATGAAAATATAAGACTATTTTCATAAATTTTGAGATTTTAGTTATTGACATATGACAATAACTAAAATAATATTATATTATAAATTGTTATTATTATATGGAGGTTACATTATGGCAAGACCAGATAAAATAAAAAATATATGCAAAATGCCTCAGTATACTGAATTTAATGCTATTAATTCAAAGATTTGTAACACATCACTTGTGCTATCTATAGATGAATATGAAGTACTGCGCTTAATTGATTATAATGGTCTTACTCAAGAAATGTGTGCAAAGCAAATGGCTGTTTCACGAGCTTCTATTCAAAGTATATACAATAATGCTAGAAAAAAAATATCACGATTTATTATAGAAGGATTACCACTAAAAATATATGGAGGCAATGTATCTATATGTAAAAGTCATTGTTCTAACAAATGTTTTTTTAATAATTCCAGTATTCAAATATGTAATAGCAGTGATAAATTAAATATAAAGGAAGGTAATAATATGAAAATAGCAGTTACTTATGAAAATGGACAAATTTTTCAACACTTTGGTCATACTGAACAATTTAAAATTTATAATGTTGAAAAGGGAAAAATTACAAATACAGAAATTATCAATACTGATGGAAAAGGTCATGGAGCTTTGGGTTCTTTTCTAAAAAATCAAAATGTAGAAATTCTTATTTGTGGCGGCATTGGTGGAGGTGCCCAAAATGCATTAACTAGTTGTGGCATAAAATTTTATGGTGGTGCTACTGGAAATGCTGATGAAAATGTTCAATCATTTTTAAATGGAAACTTATTATATAATCCTAATGTTACATGTTCACATCATGAAGAGGGACACCACTGCAAATCTAATGCAAATCTTAATTGCGGTGGCAATTGCAATAATTAAATATAATAAAAATCCACTAGCTAAATTAGTAGATTAACTAAGCCGTGTTTGCATCCAAGAAAATGTACTAAAATAAATCTATGTAATAATACAACAAGGGCTAGTCTAAATGGAAATACACCATTGAAACTAGCCCAAACTCTACTAGAAAAGCTTTCACTTAAACATATTCTAGCTGATGAAGTTATCTTATGTTGAAGCAAATTAATCTTACTTGTTGGACCTATGTCAATATAGTAGACACATTTTTTTAGTTTTTTAAGCAGATTGTGTAATAAGATCTTCATAAGCTTGTGGAGTCATATAACCAATTCTGCTATGAATTCTTT